>DAPQ01000079.1:28832-35181 GCA_002502175.1 Euryarchaeota archaeon UBA19
CCATGTCCAGCTTCGTACTCCCCAGAATCGCCTAGGTCGTCCCCAGGGGCGACAAGCAGGGGTGCTTGTCGGGATCTGCGCGGTCCGTCCGCGCCCTTGTCTCCACTCATGTTATCGGGCCGCGCGACCCACCCACCATTCATAACCGTATATGCTCACACCTACGGTGTGTAGAAAGTTGATTCCTCAGTCTAATTCTTTCACATCTATTCCCGAGGCACGTTTTGAGACACGGCTAATTAGGTCTGATTTCATACCACCGGGACATTCTACCACACAAGCCCAAGAACCATCTGAAAGCCATTCTTCACGTTGAATTGAGTCTCTGAGCAATTGGTGCACGCCTCCGTAGTCTTTTCCTTGGATTCGAAAAGCCAACCTTACGGTAATGAATTGCAGGGGGATTAAGGAGCGAATTGCGTCTACTGCGTCCTGTACCTGACGTTCAACTGAAAGGAATGGATCGACGCTAAATCTAGCTTCTAATAATGCGTTTTCAATCCGAGTAGGCGGATGAGGGCCACGGGTTTTTGGGTCGGTAGCAGTAGTCGCTATTGCATTGATTATTTGTTTGCGTTTGTCCTCTACCATTCGCTTTCTTTGAGTGGTAGTAAGTTGTATGCTTCCTTCAACTAGTATTTTCTTAACACAAGTATGTAAATCCGTGCTACCAAAGATATTCTCCAAAGCATCAGACGTAGGCCTATCTCCAGCCTTTACATCTGACCATATTTCGTCTGTAGCCAACATATCCTCCATTTCAACGGAATTATTATCCTCTTTCCACTGAGAGACTAATTCCGGGTCGACGAGAATTTCATATCGATTCCCACCTTTTTCGAGGCGGGCAATGACCGCGTCATCAAGACTGACCATGAACGGCGAGCCTCGCTTAAGCCCTTAGAGCAATCGGGATTGTATTCCCAATCAACTTAGCTTACCAAGATGGGCTAATGTGTCTTCTTTGCTCATCTTTGAATAACCATTACCATCTACGATTGCAATCTCTACTGCGTCGTGATTCAAATCTTCATCAATCGATTCCCTTAGGGCTTCAAGGCCCATCTTGATAGCGGCGTTTTGAGTCATATTAGCCTTCCAGTTAGCCTCGAAATGATCGATTACGGTAGACCTTCCTCGACCTATTGCTCCGGCGTGATAGGATTGGTATGCTCCAGACGGATCAGTTTCAAACAGATGTACTCCGTCAGAGTCTACTCCAGCGATTAGTAGAGCGGTTCCAAATGGTCTAGCTCCACCGTATTGAGTGAATGATTGCATGTAATCGCACATTTTCTTGACCAATGTAGTAACTGGAATTGCATCACCGTAAGTCATTCGATTTACCTGACATTGTACACGGGCCCTATCGACTAATTGGCGTGCGTCTGCGACTAGCCCGGATGTGGTGAATCCGACGTGGTCATCGATTTGATACATTTTTTCTATGGAATCAATGATTACCAACTTGCTTGAGATTCTTTTATCGACAATTAAAACAACTCCATCTCGGAACTTTAGGCCAACTGTAGTTGTGCCTCTTTTTACAGATTCTCGAGCGTACTCTACTTGATACAATCGTCCATCAGGTGAGAAGGTAGATACTCCATGGTCATATCCTCGTCCGCTCGGCTGCATAACTATCGGGTCAAGTCCTAGGCCGGTCTCTTATCAACCTTGACCGCTACGTTGTCTCATCATTGCTGAAAATCGTCTAACATAAACAGACCAATTTTGTGGTGGATGAATAGTCTAATTGATGGATATGTGCGATATCCGAAGAACGTGCGTGTAGCAGTTCTGTCTTCGGGAGGGAAGGATTCCACCTATGCATGCTGGTGGGCAATTATGCAAGGCTGGCAGGTCGAGGCTATGGTCACTGTTCACATAACCAGTGATGACTCGATGATGTTTCAATTACCAAATACATCCCTCGCAGGCCTTCAAGCCCATTCGATTGGAACCTCATGGTTGCCTATTTTATCGGATGGAACAGAAAACGATGAAATCAAAGATCTCGAAAATGGCATCAGAGGACGAACTGATGTAAACGTAGCATTTGACAAGGTAAAAAACGATACAGAATCGATAAATTTCCCTTCTGATTTAGTTCTCCAGACAGAAGATCTAGAAATTGATGCGTTAGTAGTCGGAGCACTACGTTCAGATTACCAAAAAACTCGTATTGAGCGTATGTGTGAGGAATTAGGATTGATCTCATACTGCCCTCTATGGCACCATAACCCTGAGGGACATATGAATTCACTAATTGAGCATGGATTTGATGTTAGAATAGTTTCAGTATCTACTGACGGTCTAGGGGAGGAATGGCTGGGTCAGAAAATCACCCAAGATTCACTTGAGGAACTGACTAGAATTTCCACCAAATATAGGTTCAACTTAGACGGAGAGGGAGGAGAGTTCGAGACAATCGTCGTTGATGCCCCACACATGAGCCAACGAATCGCGGTTTCGGGACTTTCAAACTGGAAAGGAAATAGAGGCTCTTGGATTCTAGAATCAGCAAAATTATCCTAATCGGATTATTTTTTCATGACTTTTCCCATCCGCTAGCCTCAAGGGGGGTAGTCAAGTCGGCGGCACACGGGGAACGCTGTGTCAGTCTCACCGCTGGATTACCGATATGGACGACCCGAGGCTAAAGAAATCTGGTCGAGAGAAGGTCGACACAGTAGACAATTAGAGGTAGAAAGAGCACTTGTATGGGCTCATTGCCAACTTGGACGAGTATCCGCTGAACACTACGATATGATTGCTGATATCTCAGACCCAGGTATTGTGACTGCTGATAGGGTTGACGAAATTGAAGCCGAAACACGGCATGATATCATGGCACTAACTAAAGCCATGGCAGAAAAGGCAGGGGAAGCAGCTTGGTGTATTCATTTGGGAGCAACAAGCAATGATATTGTGGATTCGGCCGTAGCCCTACAAATTAGAGATTCTATCAAATTACAACGACAGTGTTTGAAGACGCTACTAGCCACTCTATGTGATTTAGCAGAAAGAGAAAGGGATACAGTCATGCTCGGTAGAACGCATGGACAAGCCGCTGTGCCGATTACATTCGGCCTTAAAATCGCAGTTTTTGTAGATGAGTTCAGAAGGCATCTAGTAAGGTTAGATGAATTGGAATCTAGAGCAATAACCGGCAAATTCCTAGGAGCGGTCGGAACAGGGGCAGCGCAAGGTGAAAACGCAAAAGAATTGCAACAATTAATTCTTCAACACCTTGGATTAACGGTGCCAGTAGCGACAACACAAGTAGTTGGGAGAGATCGATACATCGAGTGGGTTGGATGGATGGCTAATGTCGCGGCATCAGTCGAAAAGCTCCTACAAGAAGTGAGAAATCTACAACGATCAGAAATAGCCGAGGTCGGCGAGTGGTTTGACGTTGAAAAGCAAGTTGGTTCATCCACAATGGCGCACAAAAGGAATCCGATTACTGCTGAGAATGCTTCCGGTTTAGCACGTATCGTTCGAGCAATGATAATCCCTTCATATGAAAATGCTTTATTGTGGCACGAGAGGGATTTGGCTAATTCCTCGAGTGAGAGATTCACCCTATCTCATGCGATGATACTATTGGATGATATTCTCGCCAAATCAAACAGAGTCATGGGTAAATGCGTGGTTGATGCTGATAGAATGTTAGCAAACATTGAATCGCAAAATGGCCTTGTAATGGCGGAGAAAATTATGTTAGCATTGGTTGATGAAGGTATACACAGAGACCAAGCCCACGAAATTCTACGAGCAGCTTCAATGGTTGCTGTCGCTGAAAATCGCCATCTTCGGGAAATTTGTGGTGAAGATGAGTCCGTAACTAGTGCCTTTACCTCAGATGAATTAGACCAACTATTCGACCCTTCAAGCCACCTTGGAGTCAGTGGCGAAATTGTAGACGAAACAATTGCATTAGCAAGGGCGATGATTTAGCAATAGTAATGCTAATCCACCCTGAGTTTTTCAATCCTGAATAATGCTCGACTTAGATTCCGGCCCGGTCCACGTTTCAGTGGAGGAGGGAATAGGAGGTACTAGCCTCTGTCTAAGCCTTGCAGTAGATGTATTACAGTCCAATTCTCGCGTAATTTGGTTAGGTAGAAATTCGTTAGACCCGAAAAGGACTCAGGAGATTTTGGCAGGACTTAATGAACCTCAATTAGAGAGATTTTTTGCCCTAGAGTTTGGCACAAATTTGCTTACTAGGGTCAACGCTTTGAAACCCCTAATCGACAGATTAGACGATACAGATTTGATTGTCGTTGATGATTGGTGCCCCTCTTCAGGCCGAGCACCCGCAGATGATCTACAGGCGATACGTAATTTACTTTCTACAACAAAAAACACTAGGATAATCTTGACTTCAAAGGCATATGAATCACCATCGGCTGATGAAGAAAAATGGAGGAGTCGGGGTTCACAATTATCCGGATTAAGGCAAGTATGGTTATTGAGGGAAGAAGGCATTAGGAATTATCGAAAACTAATTGATCAGGAGATAGAGACTAGATTGATATTGAAAGAATCCGGATTCACCATCGCTTAGTTCATTCTTCTGAGTCGAATTCTTTTGAAAGCAAACGGTCTAATTCTTCCAATGCTTCTTCGTCTGGATTCATCAATTTTTCAGGGTTCCTTGCCATTCCGCTATAATCTACTGAATCCTCAGAGGCACTCATTCGCCGTTTCTGACGTAATCCCAAGATATACCAAATTAACAATCCTGCAGAAATTGTCAATAGGACTGATAGAACGGTTTGAGTATCATCCATAAACGCGCGAAGAAACTCTCATCCTTGACTGTTTTGTGCTGTTGGTAAACCTCTTTGCAATGGTTTCGCTAAATGCCTTCTATTTGCTGGATTGGGTTCAACCCATCCTTGATATGGTGATTCAAAAGAAACGATTTGACTGACCCAAGCCTTCGGTGCTAATTTTCCACATTCTTTGCATCTTAGGCCTTGACCTACGCCGACACTCCTCATAGATTTACCACAACAATCCGGCCGCGTCCCAATTCTAGGGCTACTTGATTTCACTCTGAGCCTCTCTAAATGTACTTCACTGGAAGGCGAGATTAACCCCATCCATTCGATTATATCACCTGGGTACAATTGCCTTAGCAATGTATTGACCTCGCCACTTTCTGCGAATGCCACTAGTGTATGTGATTTGGAACCAGTCCAAACAACAACTGAGGAATGACCGCCTTGTACTTCGAGAGGTCGGGTAGCAACAATTCCTGTTACTGAACCTAGTAAATGGTCGTCTGATACTTGATTAGTTCTATGGATCGCCCAGGAATCACATTTCTCGACGTCAGGTCTACCTTGTAGGAATTCATGCGCAGATTGTAATTCTTCAGTCGACTCGGCTCTAATTCCATATAGTACGGGACAATTAGTCCGTGGCATAATCAAACCTCTACCCGTAGTAGGGTCTCTATTTGCGAAAGTAGTTGGGAATTGGTTTGACATTGATTCAATGGCTTGTATTGAGACCTCCCTGTCTGTTCTAATCTTCTCAGTTTGTCTCCATGCGATTAATTCCCAAGTATTGTTTTCAGAAGGATTCCAAGCGATCGCAGCGGATGCCCCGACGATGCCATTCGGATTTTCTTGTATAGAGAAAATTTTAGTCGAGTGAGGTAATTTATCTAGAGCAGTTTTGAGTGAAACTTCTCCCCTGACCGCCTCCCAATAAATCGACTCGGGAACTTCTTCAGTAGCGATTATGAGACAAGGTGAGGGTTTCTGTCCTGTATCAGGGTAACTAACTAGGATCTCTTTATTCAAATCTTCCATGAATTCTTGACAAATTGATTCAATGTAAATCAGGTTAGTAGTATCTGTCCTGCAAATCGCAGAAAGGGCCGCATTTCCCCTGGTCCTCTTAGGAGCGAATGGCCAAAGTCGTACGAGTCTCCTTTCGAAAATTTCGAGACTATCAATCGATTCCATCAACCGGTTAAGTAAACGGTTGAAATGTTCTGTAGTACAGGCATACTCAACATGGTCTGTGTCATCCAATCCTATTCGGATGACACTTTTCGCATGGGTGTCGCTCACGCGACACCCCCCAGTATTGAATCAACAACTCCAGAGATGCCAATGTCCGGGTCACAGCGAATGCCTCTGACTCCGAAGTTTTCTGCAGCAGCCATATCGACTCCTCTGTCGCCCACCATGAATGAGGTTGACTCATCAGGCCTTTCGACCCATTCAGCATCATAACAAAGTTTGATCCTGGCGAAATCAGCATTCGATGATGCGGCGTCCATCAGTTGCCTACCAGCCTCTAGCATCCCGGAATTGGGCTT
>DAPQ01000018.1:0-899 GCA_002502175.1 Euryarchaeota archaeon UBA19
GACAGGAGCCAATCGACCTCTTTCTGAATGTCAAGGGTTGGCTTCATGATGTGCGTTTTGAATAGAGAGTCGATTGTCGAGTCTTCACCAGTCTCCGTGTCTTTGTGGTGAATTTTGGCTGCGAATATTTTGTGAGAGCAGTGTTCAGACCAAGTCTGCGCTAAACACTCCAATTCCGCATCCGTAGGAGCGTGTGGTGGTAGCCCTAATTGCTCTCTAGCTTCCCTTACGGATGGCTCTCTATAATGCGATTGTATGGCCTTCATCTCATTCAAATTGAGGGCTAGCAACCCCGTCTCTGATATGTTGATTAACTCCTCATCAGAGACTTCCAAATCTACAATCGCTGGTGTAGTTTGTTCTAGTGCTGGCCGGTCAGGGAAATCTAGAGAGGGCCATGCCGATTTCTCACACTCTGATTGGCTAGCGATGGAGGCGCGCTCGATCATTGGGTTGTGCAATTTACTCGCTAGCCATTCTGCAGATGTATTCTCGGGGACTCCCCAGAATGCATAGGTTCGTGTTGTGGCTACAGCAGCATCGTTTGCTAAGTGGGGGAATAGTGTCAGTAATCCATCCAATCCGGCTTGGCCGGCGTTGTCTGTAACTCCTGGCTTGAATCCCGTTTGAATTACGATTTGAGGTACTTCGGAGAAAATTGTTGAGTTGTCGAGTAAACGAGTGTTGACGCTTCCTTCCTCCATCACAGGATCTGCGAATAGATCGTAAACTGTTCTTTCAGCCTCATCCGACGATAATTTCGCTCGCACTTGATAGCCTAAAATTACCCTAACAGATTCTACATTTAGGTTGTAATTTGAGGCTAGCATACTCTTGACTGAGTCGCCTCTTGCATCTGGAAGGCCAGCGAGGTCTCTAGTAGTGGCCTCGAAAGAAAA
>DAPQ01000018.1:1282-12002 GCA_002502175.1 Euryarchaeota archaeon UBA19
GTGCCGTCTATCAATAAACAGGTACAGGCCTTTGGCCTGAAAGCGCGATTCGGGGGGAAAGACTTGAGACGGTCGTGTTGGCGGAATGACTTGATGCGAGCCGAAGACCTCTGGGGTGCGCGCTGGGCTTCCTGCGCCAATCCATTGGCTCATCGTTACATGGAAACCGCCGCTAGAAAGCAGTCATTGGTGTGTCTAGCGGCTGATATGCGAAACGTGGATGAGTTGATCGATTTGGTTGAAGAGGTGGGGCCTCATATCGCTGCACTAAAGACTCACGTCGATATGGTAGACGATTTCTCAAGAGAGTCTTGGCAAGGTCTTGTCGACTCTGCAAATAAGCACGACTTGTTGCTATTCGAAGACCGGAAATTCGCAGATATAGGGAAGGTATCGCAAAATCAGATGGCTGGTATACACGATATCCGTTCGTGGGCGGATATTGTAACCGCCCACAGAATCTCTGGGCCTGACATTGTTGATGGAATTGCAGCAGGCTGGGCAGATGTTGAGAGAATAGGGGGTGTTCTGTTACTTGCTCAGATGTCTAGTAGTGGCAATCTACTGAATGCAGATTACACTGACGAAGTGATTGCTACAGGCAGAGGTTCCCCGAACGTAATTGGATTCATTGGAAATGGTAGTTCCGCCGGGCAAGTCGCCGCATTACGAGCAAAGGTAGGAGATTCACAGATGATTTGGACCCCAGGAGTGAATCTTGCAGTTGGAGATGGCGATATGGGACAAAGATATGGGCACCCGAGAGATGCGGTTCTTTCGGGTTCTGATGCGATAATTGTCGGTTCTGGCATCCATCGTGCCGAATCTAGGCAAGATGCTGCGGCTGAGTACGCGCGTGCATCTTTCGAAGCACTCTGTGAGCGTGAGGGGCAATAATGCTCGAGACGATTTTGAATTACTTTATTTTCATCGTGACCCTCTTATTTGTTGGATTTTTTTTCCTTCGAGAAATCATCAAGCGATGGAGAATTGGTTTGAGGATGTCTGCTGGTGACGAGAGTTTACTCACAGACAGTTCCGTGTCGGTGAAAACGATTACCGATGCACCAGAAGGAAGTGTGATAGTATCACATGTTCCTGCGAAAATAATTGACGATGGTCAATGATTATCTCAAACCATTCCGGTCAATTGGTCGATTAAGGAGTTTAGATCTAGAAAACCGGCATAGTGCGCGCCGCCTATGGCTCCACCTGAGATAATTAATAGGAGAAATAATCGGATTATCCAACGTCCTTTCGGCTTCTTTTTTGTTGGCGAGGTTATGGGCGCCGGTTCACTTGGCTGTGGAGGTGGCATCTCGATGTTTTCCATAGGAGGAGTGGGTGCTCCGGGTGGCGGCGGCATTCCTGGCAAAGGAGGTAGTGCAGGAGGTTCTGGTTCGGGGTCTTCCAGAGTAGGGTATAGGGCGTCCAAATCGGTTAGCCCGGGTGCTTCGGGGATTTTGCCCATCCAACCATTCCATGATTCTTCAATTGAAGAGTCTGTAAATGGCGTCATAAGAACGCCTACTGCTCCTGCTGAATAGGCTGCATCTTCGGCTAAGTCGATTCTGCCTCTGCTGGATACGAAGACTATGCGAGCCTTTGGATCGGATTCTCTCATCTCCAGCGCCGCTACATGGCCGTCGAGAGTAGGAATATCTACTGCAATGAATACCAAATCAGGCCTCAGTGCAACGAATTCGTCGACCGCTTTGTCTCCGTCTTTGACTACTTCAGAGGCCCAGCCGCGCTTGCGGAGAACCATTTGCAAACGGCCTTCTGTGATTGAGTTTCCAATCACGATGAGGGCGGTCTTGGACTCATCCGCTGACATGTTCGTGATGACACAAGAGGTATTGTTGAAGAAAGACGCGGTCAAACCTCTTGCGATAGTATCGAATCAATTAGCCAATCCGGCTCGAAGTCTTGTAGGTCATCATAGCCCTGCCCCACTCCTGCTAGAACAATAGGGCGTCCTGTGGTATGAGCAATCGAAAGCGCAGCTCCTCCTTTGGCATCCGTGTCTAACTTACAGAGAACTGCGCCGTCGAAACTTAGCATGCGCTGGAATTCTTTTGCTTGGATTACTGCATCGTTTCCGGCAAGTGCGTCGGCCACGAATAATACCAGATGGGGGCGCGTGACTCTGTGCACCTTTCGTAGTTCTTCCATCAAGTTGGTTTTGTTTTGCATGCGTCCTGCTGTATCGATAATTACGATGTCTTCTCCCCTGGCTTTTGCGCTTTCTAATGCATCTCTAGCAACGGCTGCTGCATCGCCTCCTCTTTGGCTACGAATACATCTTACTCCGAGTCTGTCTGCATGGTTTGCTAACTGATCGATTGCGCCGGCTCGGAAGGTGTCAGCGGCAGCCAAAACCACAGAGTATCCTTGGTTGGTTAATCGATTGGCAATTTTTGCAGTCGTGGTGGTTTTTCCCGTCCCGTTTACTCCGACCATCATTATCGAAACAGGAGTTCCTTGGTCAGTGAAGGATCTCACCGTTTTATCGAAATCCCAGTAGCCCGCCTCCAACAAAGAAAGTAGTGAGTTTCGTAATGCGCTCTCGATGACTTGTGATAAATCCGCCTTCCGGGCTATTCGGGCGCCGATCAGCGAGCCACGAAGTGTAGTCATTACATCCGTGACAGCGTCATGGCCCATGTCGGCCATCAATAGATCCGTTTCTAATTCCTCAAGGATTTCTTCGAGGGTATTGCTGGCCGCGATTACTTTTCCTCCGCGTGTAACTTCTGCCTCGCCCAAATCTATCTTGAATTCAGCTGTTTCATTCGCAACTAACTCCCTTCCCGTTGTACTAATCATTGGGTCTTGTGGGGCTTGTTCGACAGGGGTTTTGTCGGCCTCTGCTTTGGCGACTGCTGCTGCTCGTTCGGCTTGTTTGCGAGATTTCTTGTCTGTTGGAGAGGAGAATGGATCTTCGGGAAGTTCTTCCACGAAATCGTCCCACTGGTCCTCAACTTCTTCCTTGAATTCTTCGAAGCCGGGAGGCGGGGGTGGGGGTGGAGCGTTTTTCGCTCTCTCAATTGCTTCCATCAATTGACGGCGTTGAAGTAGAGCCTCTTCGGCCTCGATTGAGTCTTCTTCGACTGTGAAGTCTTCCTCTTCTGCAGCTTCTTCGGCTTTCTTTTTGAAGCGGTCGAATAAGCCCATTTTTTCACCTCAGAATTTCAGTCATCAAGTGTGAACTCTGTTCCTCTCTTTCGTCGTCGGCGTTTTGGTCTGCTTTCGCTTTCTTCGGAGCTTGTTGCTTCTGGGGTTTCTGGTAATTCATCTTGCAATTCGGCAACGCCGTCATTGAATTGTGTTGCTAGTTCAATGACCAGTTTCTCAGTCTCGTCAAATTCTGATTTAAGACTGTCCATTAGACGTAGCAATTCTTGATTTCTTGTCAATAAAATCTCCAATGCTTCCTCTCGTGTCTTCTCTGCTTGGATCCCGCTACCAATATCGACTACTGCGCCCGCTTCCGAGGGAATGTCTGCGATGATTTGAACGCCTCCTCCTAGGGGGATCATTGCATCACTAGCCCCCGATTCTGGAATGGCTTCCAGTGCCATGATTGCGCGGGCTTGTTCTTGTCGTACTTCTTCCAAGCGAACCACTTGAGACTCAAGATTCTGAAGACGCTCGCGATTGACCTCTACTTGTTGCGCGATGCGTTGTAATTCTTCCCTGTCGGGGTTGCTCATTGGCTCGTCGAGTTGTCGGGGTGCAATGAAGCCGTCGATGAATCATCGTCGTGATTTGTTTATCTAACATAAGTCAAAGCGTTGGGGTATGAAGATTGTCGCCCCTTGGATGATCTGCTTGATGTTCTTGGCATCGTTTTCCGGTTGCATCGCAAGCGAAGACGGTGATAATGAGGGGCGATATATCGACGATGAAGAGGATTTAATCGATTACATTGAAGAAGGAATTTGCGGAGATATTGATGGAGACGGTATTCCAGATTGCCCATTGAGTGGGTATATCGAAGGAACCGACCCTTGGTGGTGCACATCAAGTGGGATTGGTGGTCATCATGTTGATCCTGTGTATGAAAATTCACAGAAGGGGGCCCTTAGCGACGAGATTTGTGAAGCGCTAACTTACGAGTTGAAAGCGGCCATATTATGGTCCCAAGAATGGCCTACCTTGGGAGATGCGGAAGCTGCTGGGTACAGTATGTCTGTGGAATATGTTGAAGGTATGGGAACGCATCATGTGATGTTGAATGATTTCTCTATGGAAGATTCTTCTTTTGATGCTGAAAATCCACTATTCCCTGGAACAAGAATTGATTCTGTGTTTGAATTCGAAAGGCCTGAATTCTTGATGTACGGGGGTGAAGATGCCGATGCTCAGTTGGTTGGTTTTGCATGGTTTGTCCATGCTCCCGTGGATAATCCTCCTGACGGTTTCTCGGGAGATAACGACTGGTGGCATCGGCACGAAATAATGTGTTTCAGGCCTAGTGATTTTGTCTTGAGGGGGGAAGGTTTGAGTGATGAGGTCTGTGAAGAAAGAGGTGGTGAAAATATCAACCTAGAGGAATATTGGATGGTTCATGCTTGGATAGTTAGGCCATGGTTGACTTTTGATGATGTATTTACCAACCATCACCCATGCTTGTATGAAGAAGGTCCTGAGACTGATCCTGATGCGGAATGTTGGTCTGAGAGTACCGAACATGTCGGACACGAAATCTGATTTTTGACTTAATCGAGGGTCCCGTTGTAGTCAAATAGGGCTCGTCTGTCGCCCGACTGCTGGAAGGATATCCGATGGGTAGAGTAGTTTGGTTCACTGGCCTCTCCGGGGCGGGAAAAACCACCATTGCAATGGCGGCTGCAGAACGCTTTGGTTGCGAGGTTCTAGATGGTGACACGATTCGAGATTTCTTTGCTAATCACGACTTCAGTCGAGAAGGCAGAGAGAGGCACTTGCTGGGTATCGCGAAGATGGCGAAGATGATGTCCAAGCACACCGATGTTCTTTGTTCGTTCATCACCCCTTACGAAGATGTGCGAGAGAAAATCCTTGAGATTCTACCAGATGATGCAATTATGGTGCATGTCTCCACATCTCTCGAAGTCTGCGAAGAGCGTGATGTGAAGGGATTGTACGCAAAGGCAAGAACTGGTGAAATATCCAACTTTACTGGGATTTCCGACCCATTCGATGAGCCTGAATGCGCCGATATTACTCTCAATTCAACAGGTGAAGAAGGCGGCTCAGTCGATGATATGGTCGAACAATTGGCTCATCTATTTGAGAAGAAGAAGGCGGTTCTACTTCCTGGCCGCTGGCAACCTCTCCACGTTGGTCATGAGTGGTTAATTCAAAGGGAGTTGGACCAAGGAAAGAGGGTTGTTGTAGGAATTCGCGACACCCCTGTGTCCGAATCTGACCCTTACTCTGCTGATATGCGGAAGAGGATGATTGAGCATCGCTACGAAGGAGAGGATGTTGAGGCATGGATCATGCCTGATATCGAAGCAATTTCTTATGGACGAAAGGTAGGCTACGATCTTCGTGAAGCCGATGATATTCCTCCCGAAGTATTTGCTGTGTCTGCAACCGGAGTTAGGGGCGGAAACAGAGCGAATGTGTCTCAGAAGGTCATGGAGTTCATGATTTCTGAAGGTATTTGGGACGGCGAGTGATTACAACATTTGAATAGCGATACTGGCTATTTCATATTGTGACTGAGTCCTTCACCGTCCCTTTGTTTGTGTTGCCTATGGGTATTTTTCCGATGTGTAAGGAGCCGTTGAGGGTATTTGAGCCAAGGTACAAACAGATGCTTGACGATTGTGTCTTGAATAATTCTCAATTTGGTTATATTGCCGCAGATATCAACGGAGAAGGTGAAAATGGCTGGACTCTTCCTGCTGAATATGGTGTACTTACCTCTGCGGAGAATCTCCAGGAACAAGGGACAAATCTGATGTTTACTGCATACGGTGAAAAGAGATTCAGAGTGGTCAACGTAATCCCTGCTGCGCTTCCAGCCGAAGACTTTGGAGATGTGTTTCCGTCCGTTGACGAACTTGTGGAGCGATACATTGAGGAAAATGCGGAAGGAAAATTGTACATCAGAGCTGAGGTCGAGATCTTACCTCCACTGGATGGTGTCATTAATGATGATGATTGGGTGGATATTTTGGAAATGTGGGCGTGGCAGATTGTCGAGATGTCTAGTATGTTTAGGAATGAAGAGTTGTCTAACTCCGAAGTCTTCTCGGTTCTGAAATCAGAGTTTACTCCTTACTCAGAGTACTCTCTATGGTTTGCTTGCCATTCACTGTTGGATTCGATTGAGGATCGACAGACCGCACTAGCTTCTAGATCAGCAAACGATATTATGGATTTACTGAAGATGAATGTTGCAGAAAAAAATACACAGTTGAAGGCTGTTCGTTCAGTTATGGAAAACGACTCTGATTAAGTGTCTCGGAGTCTGTATGCTCATAACTACGTAGTTTGGGCGGACATTATGCCTGAAGTACCTGAAGTAGGTGCTTTCTTGCTCGGCGCACCTAAGTGTGGCACTACTTGGTTGGCTGAAGTGTTGACGCAGCACCCCGAAATCTGTGTTTCTGACCCTAAGGAGCCGAATATTGTCGCTAGCCACAAAGGAACCTTTGGACGAGATGAATCAGAGCCTGATTGGGGAGAATATGCGGATTGCTTCAATGGGGATGGTTTGCGAATTGATTGTTCGGTTCATGCAATGGCTTGTCCTATTGCTCCTTCGCGTGTAGCAAATAATTGGCCTAATGCGCGTTTTATCATTTGTCTGCGAGAGCCCGTTAGTCGAACGGTTTCTCACTGGAATATGATTCTAGATACAAAGGAAGACCATGAAAATGGTGCTGATTGGAGTGATTTTGAGTCGGCTTGGTCTGACTCTCGTCTTTCTGATGACACCTTGTACGGGGCCGCGATTGCAAGGTGGTTAGAACACTTTGACAGGGGTTCAATTTTGTTGATTGAGGCAAATCGTATGCGCCATGATGCTTCTATGGTTCTAGAAGAAGTTTGTAATCATCTTTCCATATCTTCTCACTCATTTGATTTGGATTCTGTACACAATGCAAATACTGCCGCAGACCGACGGCCGTTGACTGCGTTTGGCCGCCTTTTCCGATTCACTACGAGTCTGCTGCCCGGTTTCATCAAGGGGCCTATCGTCAGAAGATTGCAGACTAAGGGTGTGAATGTGTACAAGATGCCTGTTCTGTCGAGCAAGGCTCCTGCAAAGAGGACCATCACTGATGAGCAAAGAGCACTGTTAGCCGAAGGCGTAAATGCAGACCTGGTCGTACTGGAAAAGTCCACTGGGTTTGATTGTTCAAAGTGGATTATTGAGTGATTTCATTGATGCTCGACCCATGTCTGTGTCCATCTATTATCAGCGGCAACGAGGAAATATGGATTGAGTACTTCTTCAACCAAGTCGTAGTCTAGTGTTTTTCCGTCTGGCCCGACTACTATTCCTCCCGCGCCCGAGACGACAGCGTGTGCGGCGGCAATATCCCAACAGGAGGTTGGGCCGAATCTTGGATAAAGATCGGCCCCCCCTTCAGCGACAATACAGGCCTTGAGTGAGGACCCCATACGGATTAGTTCGTGTTCGCCGACGGCTGCAGCGAAGGATTCGTCTTTTTCTCCTCGGTGAGAGCCGCTGGCGACTAATTTCACCTTACCTTCGCTCGGTTGTACCATCATTGGCCCTGTTCCATCTGGCCCATGTCGTTGAGATGTTGTCAGGGCTCCTCCACACCACGTGGTTTCAGAAGCTGGAGCATGGACTACGCCAAACAGGGGTTTCCATCTTGAGCCGTTGCGTTGCATCAAGGCGATATTGACTGTAAACATGCCATTTCTCTTGATGAATTCCTTTGTCCCATCTAATGGGTCAACCAGCCAACATGTGTCGCTCGAAAGTGGGTCGCCTACTCTCCCTTCTTCCGAGACAATTGGTGTGGAATCGATTGACTGTAAGCCTTCCACGATTACTTCGTGGGCGGCAATATCTGCTTTTGTTAACGGAGATTCGTCTCCTTTCTGGGTGATTTCGAAGTCTTCTGCATTCTCATAGACGTCCATTATTGCCTCGCCTGCTTGAATTGCTATCTCAACGATTTTTTCAGCAGAAAATGATGTAGTTTGGCGGGATGAAATTTGTTGTAATTTTTCTTCTATATGGCTTTTCAATAGATCTACTGAACCATCGAATGAAGTTAGTTCCTCATCCGTTGCAAGCATAACAAAACCAGAGTCGGTTTTCCCCACTATACATGGCGTCTTGCCTTCTGTTGCTGCCTCAACATCTTCTGGTCTTTCATTCAAATGAACTAGGTGAAAGGGGATTTCTGAAGTGTTTCTCCATTCCTTCATTTCTCCCTTTTCCCATGCTATGCTATGAGTGATATCGCAGAGTGAGCAGTGTTCTCCTCTGAACGCGACTCCCATGACGTAACGTAACTCCCCAAGCAAGCCGCCATCTGCGTGGTAGACACCCCACATCGACTCGATTGTCATCTATAACACCGGGTTCAGAATTCTTGTAATTCGTCTGATGCTTTCTCTAAACTTTCTCGTGCAGTTTCAGATAGATGCTGCATAAACGGATCTTCGTCGCCTACGATGGTTTTCCAGGAACTCATTGTGCGTTGCCAGATTTCCTGTTGGGAGTTCCACTCAAGCCATCTATCGACAAAGTCACAATGGCGTTGAACTTCTTCATCGTCTTCAGACACCTTGCGAAGAATAGTGTTAGTCTGGGCGAGAATAATTCCAAACGGTGCATTCAATTTGTAGGTTGTAAATGGATTCCTTTCCTGCACCACTGTTAGGTGTTCTCGCCATAGGCCGAAGGTCACGTCATACATCCAACCAATTGAGAGGACAATTACCACGACACCTGTGAATATCCCCAATAGGCCGAGATACGTCGGTGGTATGCCGATTACTGAATCCATTCCTTCGAATCTCCAGCTCGCTAATGGCCAAATTAACAAGGTCAGGGTTGTACACCAAAAACCCATAGAAATGAGGGTTTGGCTCTGCTGTATTCGCCAGTATTGGCGCATGGCTGTCTTCTTCAGCACGGCGGGGGCTCCTTGCTATCCTCTTTCACGATTCCGCTTAGATGTCGGCGTTGTTCGATATATTCATCTCTAAAGCGCCGGACGCTGGGAGGGGAATCTAAGTGTACTTTCCTGGACTCTGGACTGTTAAACAGATTGGATTAGATCTGAGACGTGCATTCGGAAGTAAGCCTGCAGAGCCGGTTTTTCTCATCACGTATCACAAAGTGGCTACGGTCTTGCTCCGGAAAGTGATGATGGAGGTTGCCGAAAAGATCGGGTGGCGGTATACTAGCACGATGGTAGTTGCAGAAGATATTCCGAAAAAAACAGATGTGCTTCACGTGATTCATGGTACTGGAACTAAGGATTTTTTCTCATCTGGAAAAAAAGGTATTCGGATTATTCGAGACCCTCGTGATGTGATAGTTTCTGGTTTCCTTTACCATCAGAGATGTTCTGAGAAATGGTGTATAAATTCGGATTTTACAAACCCTAGTCATCCATTTCCTCAAGTTCCTTGGCCTCTGGATGGTTTGGATTTAGACACTAAAGAAAACTACGTTGCTAGTTTGGATGGGCTTTCATATCAAGAAAAAATTCGTTCCTTGGATAGAGAAGAGGGTTTAATTTTCGAAATGGATGGTTTTGCTAAGATAACTATCGATGAAATGATTTCTTGGGAGCAGCAAGATAGTGTGTTGACTATCAAGATGGAAGATTTGATTGGAGATTTTGATGGTCAATTTGAGAAAATTTTTCGTTGGTTGGAGATAGAGGATGAATATATTGCAAGTTGCCTAGAGATTGCTGTGGCCCACGATATGAATAGAATGGGTGATGAGCAAATTGCCTCCAACCCTCACATTTCTACAGGGAAGTTGAGGAAATGGGAAGAATACTTCACACCTAATGTATCAAAGGCTTACCAGGAAAGGTTTGCTGACGCCCATAAAAAATTGGGTTATGAGTGATTTTGAAGATTTACTCTTCTTCGTTTCGGGCCGGTGGCGCCGAGAAATCGTGTGTGTCACGGAAGTGAGCGATAACTCGTGGTTCTGTTGAGTTGGTTGGATCAATTTCAGACATTGAGTCGATATTTATGAAGCGTCGTGGCGTTCCATGGCGGCTACCGAAGTTAGAGTAGACTAGGTGTCTTGCCTCATCTTCGTCGGTGGCTACGACATCAAGAGAGTAGTTTTGTTCGGCCCTTCCATTACGGAATGTACCAATGGCTCGGTATGCCTTCATGGCCTTCGCGACCCAAGTTCGTGTTTTAACCCAAACGGATGGCATTCGCGAAACTAGAATGATGGAGAAGTGGTAATGATTCGCTAATTATGCCCTCAAAATTGAAGTGCGGCAAAGCTGCGATTATCCTCGATTGATGTGGTGGCAGAAGAAGTCGGCGTTGATGAGGCGCCGGAATCAACTCCTATGAAAAAGGAGGATTTGCTAGCACACCTCAACGCATTTCCAAAGGATCGTTTGGTCGAAGAAGTTGTTTCCATGTGGGAAGAACTGGGCGAATTAGAGCGTGAGCTTGCAATGGCCAGACAACGTGCTAGAGCGCTTGATGGGGAATTGGTGAATGTGCGTTCAAAATCTGGCGGCCG
>DAPQ01000030.1 GCA_002502175.1 Euryarchaeota archaeon UBA19
ATGGTATATTTCGGAATTAGTATCCTCACAAATATCGTTCCACGGATTCTAGAAGCTTTAGAACGTGACTCGTTCCTTGAAATTGTTGTCATATTCGGCGGGATGGGAGCTACAATACTTGCCGCAGTTTTTTCAGTGTTGTTTGGAATTCTGTGGGCCCGCAAAATCATACTAGGAGAGGACACAGGAGTAATCTAGAATGGATTATCCCACGGATACGCTCAACATTATGTGATTGAAGACTACGCTACCCTAAGTAATTGTATAATTCATTTGACATTCGGCCTACCTATGATTGGGTTGTAATCCCTTGGATAGTGGGTAAAATAGAACTACTCTTCACTATCGTTATTTCGCCTCATAGCCAGTTCTCGGAGGTCTTCAGTTGCGGCTCCTTCCTCGATAGCATCCTGGTCTTCTTCATCGACAATCTCTACACCAAGTAAGGTCTCAATAACGTCTTCCATAGTAACCAAACCTACAGTGCCTCCAAAGTCATCTCGAACGATCATAATTTGAGACTTGTTTTCTAACAGAATATCTAATGCCTTATCGACGGAATCATCGTATCTGCATGTTACAGCCTCTCGGGATATATCCGACATCGTAGTATCGAATTCATCAGCGGCGGCTCTTCTAAGAATCTCACTCCGTAATACCAATCCTGTAACGTTGTCTATATCACCATCCACAACAGGCATTCTTCCGTAAATCATAATGGGAATCCGGTCCATAACCTCCCTGACTGTTTCTCTTGCTGATACGTGGACTACTACAACTCTGGGAGTCATAATTTTTTGAACTTCTAAATCTCTTAACTTTAGCAAGTTTTGAATTACTGCTTCTTCATCTTCCTCAATTATATCCGATTCCTCAGCTATGTCGGCAAGTACGGATAACTCATCTCTAGTCACTGTCTCGGTTTCTACTGCCGGTAGCATCGCTCGAATTATCTCTACAGGTCTTACAATTATCCAGGACGAGATAATCAAGATTCTAAGCATATATCCGGATGAAACTGTGAGTTTTCTCCAATATAACGTACCAATGGTTTTTGGCAAAATCTCAGAAAATAACAACACACCTAATGTTAGAATTGCCGAGGCAACTCCATGAATCAAGTCATAATCTGAATCACCGTCGTAAATTCTGGCGATCTGACTACCTACTCCTAGTGCGCCAACTGTGTGGGCGATTGTGTTTAGAGTAAGGATAGCAGTAAGGGGTTTTTCGGGGTCGTCTTTGTATCCTATCCATAGTTTACTGCTTTTAGGATGGGATTCAGTCATACTTACTACGTGACCTCTCGTAGTAGAGAGTAAGACAGCTTCTAGTATGCTACAAAGGAAAGATACTCCAATCGCAAGAATAGCGTAGAGTGTTAATAGTGTCCAGGGATTCAAGGGCTTCTCACCTCTGGATTCTGATTAGAATCCGGATAGAACGAGGGTACAGTGTGGGTCACAGCAATACGTACTCCGGGACTACTCGAAGCGACGCAGACATAAATATGATGCTGTCCGACAGGATAACGTCCTCGAGACGTTGCATGGTGGTCTTAATGGAGTACACAACCATATTCATGGCTTGGCCGTATGCTAACGGCCCCCTACATCTTGGACACGTTGCAGGCAATTCGCTACCCGCCGATATACAGTACAAATACGAAAGGGCCAGAGGTAGGAGAGTTCTGATGTGCAGTGGGTCCGATGAACATGGTACCCCAATAACTGTTACAGCAGAAGAAAAAGGCATTTCTCCGCAGGCTGTAGTTGACGAATTTCATCAGATCAATTCCAAAGCACTGGCAGATTTAGGTTGTTCATGGAATGCAAATGTAGATTCTAGGGGTGTAGAGTTCGGCGGCGCTTTGTATAATCGTACAACCGATAAAAGACACAAGGAGATAGTGCAGGAAGTTTTCCTAGATTTATTGAATGAAGGCCTTTTACAAAAACAAACAATGCAACAGTATTGCGAAATCACCGAATCAGGAGTCGTTAAATTCCTCCCTGATAGATATGTTCTGGGAACTTGTCCAATTTGTGGAAATGAAGACGCTCGTGGAGATCAATGTGATTCCTGTGGTTCTACCTATGAGGCAAATGAACTGAAGAATCCTAGGTCTAAATCCAATCCCGATGCCAAGATCGAGATACGAGATACGGATCATTTATTCTACCAACTTAATGAGTTCCAATCAGAATTAGAAATTCATTCCTCCGCTCGTCATAATGTATGGAAGCCCAATGTTAGAGCAATGACCAAAAATTGGCTAAATATGGGCCTTAGGCCACGAGCAGTAACTAGAGATTTGGAATGGGGTATAGATGTTCCAATCAAAGACAAAGAATGGACCAACAAACGAGTGTATGTTTGGTTTGAAGCAGTACAAGGATACTACACATGTGCTAGAATTTGGTCGGAAAGATTTGCTTCAGAACATCCTGATGGAGATTCTGCATGGGAAAATTGGTGGATAGACAAACCGGGTCAATCGCTCAAACATATTTATTTCATGGGCAAGGATAACATCCCATTCCACACAATAATTTGGCCTGCAATTTTGATGGGATTGAATCGCTCAAGGGATTCCAATGAGTTATTGCATCTAGAAGATAACGTAGCTTCTAACGAATATCTAATGCTACAAGGTGGGCAATTTTCTAAATCGAGAAAACATGGTGTTTGGCTACCTGCATTCCTAGAGAGATACGATCCTGATTCTTTGCGATATTATCTAACAATCAACATGCCAGAAGGTCACGATACCGATTTTAGATGGGAAGATTATGTCGAACGGGTGAATAATGAATTAATTGGGAATTATGGTAACTTTGTACATAGAATATTGACGCTGACGAATCGATTAGAATCAGGGGCTTCAAACCCATTAATTGAATTTGACAATCCTGAGTTGCATCAAGAATTTTACGAACATATTCGAACCTGTATCCAATCTGCTATGGATTCAATGGAACGACAAAGATTCAAAGAAGCACTCAGATATATTATGAATATCGCTCAATCAGGAAATTCCTATCTCCAACAAGCTGAACCATGGGCCTATCTGAACAGCGAGGATTCAGCAAAGAGGTCAAATTCACTCAGTTCCCTATCTGCATGCTGGAGAGCATGCCAATCATTAGCAATATTAACCGCTGCATTTATGCCGTTCCAAGCGGAGAAATTATGGAAATCTCTTGGGGAAACAGGTCTAGCAGGGGATCAATTGTGGGATTCGGCTTTGGAATTTGACAAACCTCTAAACTGGTCTGGAGATAAGCCCAAGGCATTGTTTGTGAAACTCGACCTAGATGAAATACTCAAGAATGAAGCCGACATAGCAAGCCCTGATACTCAGGAGGGGCCTTATATCGAATTCGAAGATTTCATGAAAGTGGAAATGAAAACAGGCAAAATTATCAATGTCGAAAATCATCCAAACGCTGACAAATTGTACGTAGTAACCATAGAGGATGGTCCGGGTTCAACGAGAACAGTTTGCGCAGGGCTGAAATCTCACTATGCTGTGGATGAATTAGTTGGCAAATCGGTCGTCTTTGTAGCCAATCTCAAACCGAGAAAGTTGCGAGGAATTATGTCCGAAGGAATGATGTTGGCCGCAGAAGACTCTGAAGGTAATGTGACCCTGTTAACCACTGACTCAGATATAGATTCAGGTTCTGGTGTACGTTAGTCTTGGGTTGGTTTATCGAAAAATTCCCACTGAACTTCTGCTAACTCCGTATTGGATTTAGCTTGGGAATATGCTTCTAAAGGTAGCTCGTTTAACTTGAAGAATTCATCACCGAATTTGAATGGGGCCATGATTTCCCTTGCTTGGTCCCATCTATCAAAGATAGTCAAACAGACAGCAAATGCTTCTGCATTAGATAATCTTCCAGGCTTACCCCAAGATACTGGGTTAGCCGCCAATACTACAGGTAGGGTTCGTCCCTCCAAATTAGTTGAATTGTATAATAATTTCAAGGAGGGTTCAATCTCTTTCCACGAACAATCTAAACTGACGATTGAAGAGCCGCGTTCTATTGATTGTTGATCATCGGGCCCGACTAAAATCCCAGATAGGGGGTCTAACAACAACCCTCTTTTTGGTGACTTTTTCAGATTGGTATGGAGTATACAGCCACCACGTTTTGCTAACTTCCGACTAGTACATTTTCGTGGATCGTCTTGATTTAAATGAATCACATGTAAAGGAATATCATCCAACTCATTCCCTCCCTGAGAAAAGGTCTTCATATGCGTCACCAATGGTCATATTCCTAGATCCTTGAGTAGATGTCTGTCGTGTATTTGATGCCATAGATTCAATCAATAATTCTACATCCAAAACTTTCTCTATCTTCTTGATTAATGCGTCCGTGGGGCGATTGCCATTTTCGATTCGCTGAACGATGTTTAACCTCTCATTCATCCTTCTAGCAAATTCTCTTTGATCCCATCCTTTTTCTTCTCTGGCTTGTTTTATCCTTTTGTGAAAATCAGGAGCCAATTCACGGTCTGATTTATGCATAATATTAGGGCCAGAAATTCTACCAGTTGATTGTGGTGGACTCGAAGACCTAGTATTCACTGCAGGCATAGGCTTTGATAATCCTAGTCTATCTATACAACGATTGCAAGCGTCTACACGAGCACCGGAAGTTGTGGTTTTGTAGGTAGAAACCTTGTCTGCGCCACACAACTCACAGGTGCCCATATTTGATGGGACAGAACGTAGGTCATCATACCTTTGCGTCGCAAAGGTCAAAACAAATTGGATATTATCACAAAATATGACCTCTGATTCGAGTGTAGACGATAGAGGTACAAAATCTTCCAATCACAGCATAATAGAATTGCGTGCAGTAGTAAATGATCTTACTAGGAATTCCCAAGAACTCCTCACAGAAAAATTATTTCTCGAAAATGAGGTTAATCAACTAAAAAAACGCGTATCTCGTTTGGATGATGAAATTAGAGTATTGAAAGAACCTCCATTTATTATTGGTTTTATACAAGATATAGTAGAAAATGAGGCGATAGTCCGAAGTTCGAATGGAACGATCTTTCAGGTTTCTATTAATCCAAGGATAGATCGTGAGTTGCTTAGGCCCGGAGCCAGAGTTTCGTTGAATCAAGATACATTGGCAATTATTGAAGTCTTAAGTGATGGATGGGACCCACTTGTCTCAACAAGCGAGATAGTTGAAAAACCAAAAACAACATTTAGCGACATCGGTGGTATGGAGGAAGAAATTCTTTCTATAAAACAGGCAATAGAATTACCCTTGACAAACCCTGAGGCATTTGAACAAATGGGACTAATCCCTCCCAAAGGTGTTCTATTAACCGGGCCACCAGGTACTGGAAAGACCATGCTCGCTAAGGCTATTGCAAATTCGACATCTGCCACATTTCTAGGTTTAGTAGGTTCCGAATTAGCTCAAAAATACATAGGGGAAGGCGGGAGGTTAGTCAGGGAATTATTTGATTTGGCCAAAGAAAAAGCACCTGCAATTATCTTCATTGACGAAATAGATTCTATCGGCTCTAAAAGATTGGATTCGTCAACATCAGGGGATAGGGAAGTTCAGAGGACATTAATGCAATTACTATCAGAAATGGATGGTTTTGAATCTACCCAAAATGTGAAAATTATAGCCGCAACAAACCGCCCAGAATTATTGGATAAGGCATTACTTAGGCCGGGTAGATTTGATAGAATCATTGAGATTGGTTTACCCGATATTTCAGCGCGTAACAAAATTCTCAAAATCTTGACTCAAAATATGCCCTTGAATAAATCAGTAAATTTGAAACAGGTCGCCAATAAAACAGATGGATTTAGTGGGGCTGAATTGAAGGCTTTGGTCATGGAAGCCGGAATCAAGGCAATCTCTGAAGGGCAAGAATCAGTAACTGAATCCGACTTTTCGCTAGCGCTAACCACTATACAAGAAAATAGAAAAGACCCCCTTAGAAATAATCATGAAGGTCTGTATGGTTAATGACAAGGCTCATCAATGGTAATTTTACCAACAAGACGATGGAACAGCGCCTTGTTGAGTGTGTCCCTAATTTCAGCGAAGGCAAAGATAAGGCCATTATCGATTCAATTATTCAGCCTATATTGGATAACAAATCTGTTACTCTGTTAGATATCGATATGGGGCGAGATTTCAATCGAACTGTAGTCACTATGGTGGGTGATCCGGAATCAGTACTACAGACAGTCACAGAGTGTACTTCGATAGCCTTGGAACTAATCGATATGCGCCATCATTCAGGTGAACATGCTAGGATGGGTGCAGTTGACGTCGTCCCTTTTATCCCAATCAAAGGAGTAACGATGGAAGAATGCATTGAATTATCCAATAGATATGCTAAATCTGTCTCTGATGCCCATTCTTTACCTGTTTTTCTATACGCTAAATCAGCGCAATATCCCTCAAGGGTCCGTTTACCTGATATCCGTAAAGGAGAATATGAAGGATTACAGAAGAAATTAGATTCTCCAGATTGGAAACCTGATTTTGGACCGGCTAAGTTTCAACCTACAATGGGCGCTACTGCCACTGGTGCAAGAAATTTCCTAATAGCATACAATGTGAATCTAAACACCGCGGATAAATCCAAAGCAAATCTAATTGCATCCAAGATACGTACTAGTGGAATGATTGTAAAAGACGAAAATGGTGAGATTGTCAGAGACAAAACCGGCACCGCTCTAAGGACACCTGGAATGTTCGAAAAATTACAAGCCGCTGGGTGGATGTACAATGAAAGTACCGCTCAAGTTTCCATGAATTTGTTAGATTATTCTGTTACAGGATTACATGACGTTACCGAGACTATTAAGCTCGAGGCATCAAAATTGGGGTTAGAGGCAGTAGCCGGAGAATTGGTCGGATTGGTGCCTTTGCAAGCAATAATGGATGCAGGAAATTTCTATACAAATACAAACATACAAGATGTCGATACCCTTGTTGGAAACGCAATAGAGGGCTTGATGTTAGACAGGTTAGAATCATTCGACCCCTATGGAAATATTATCGAATGGGCTATAGAGAGGAAAAAAAATGAATGAAGGATATTTGGAGATATTGAATTCTATATCCTCCTCAAAGCCTACCCCGGGTGGAGGTTCCGTTGCGGCATTGACATTGGCTCATGGTCATTCCCTTTCGGTTATGGTTTCTCGACTTACGGTCAAGAACGATAAATGGATTGATGGGCATTCACTAGCTAGTAGTATAATTAACCAATCCGAAGATAATATTGCCAAGTGCATAACATTGGCAAACAATGATTCAAGCGCTTTTGATGGTGTTATGGCGGCGTATAGATTACCTAAGGATAAAGAGGGCTCTAATGCCAGATCAATAGCGATTAGAAAGGCTACCATAGAAGCAGCCGAAGCACCATTAGAAACAATGAAATTTAGTGTAGAATTTATGCATACATTAAGTAAATTAGCGAAAGATTGCAACGCAAACGCACTAACAGATTTAGCTTCAGCAGCGGAGTTAGGATTATCGGCTTGTAAGATGGCCGAGTTTAATGTTCGAATTAACATAGATCATCTATCAGGAGACGACATTGATGCCCTACAAACAGCTTCACAAAATCTACTTACAGAATGTAACCATATAATGAGTGAGATTACTAAATTGTACACTAATAGACTAGGTTGGTGAATATATGGTCAGTTTCGGGCAAGGATTACCAAACGTATTGCCAACCAAGAAACCCTTCGATGAATCCGTCCCCCACGCACCTATCCGGCCGCAAGTATTGAGTGAATCTGAAAAAGTTCTGGCCGTTTCAAACGCATTGAGATATTTCCCGAAAGAGTGGCACGAAGAGCTAGCTGACGAATTTCTTTCAGAACTAGAGAATTATGGTCACATCTACATGTATAGATTCAGACCAGATTACGAAATGTATGCTAGGCCTATTGCAGAATATGAAGCCAATACGCCAGAAGCAGCTGCCATGATGTTAATGATCCAAAACAATCTAGATCCGCGAGTAGCACAATTTCCCCATGAATTAGTCACATACGGGACTAACGGGTCAGTTTTCCAAAACTGGGCTCAATACCTCCTAACTATGCAATATCTAACCAATATGCAAGAGGATCAAACCCTGGTTATGTATTCTGGCCACCCGATGGGGTTATTTCCTTCCTCAAAGGATTCACCTACTGCAATAGTAACTAATGGTATGGTAATTCCTAACTATTCCACTCAGATGGATTATGAACGGATGAATGCCCTCGGAGTTTCTCAATACGGTCAAATGACGGCAGGGTCTTACATGTATATTGGCCCCCAAGGTATCGTTCACGGGACTACAATCACTATACTCAATGCAGCTAGAAAATATCTTGACTTACAGGACCAATCGGACCTTGGAGGAATATTGTATGTCACATCTGGATTAGGGGGTATGTCTGGAGCACAGGCTAAAGCCGCTGTAATCGCAGGGGCGGTTTGCATCATAGCCGAAATTGACCCGATAGCTGCAAGTAAACGGCATCAGCAAGGTTGGTTAACAGAATTATATGATGACTTAGAAAAAGTGCTTTCACGGTCCAAACAAGCAGTCGAAGATAAAGAAGCAATATCCATAGGATATCTAGGCAACATAGTCGACCTACTCGAATATCTTGTTGACCAGAATATCACTCCTGATTTAGCTAGCGATCAAACAAGTCTACACAATCCATGGTTGGGTGGATATATGCCTGTTGGCATATCCTTTGAAGAAGGTAGAGAGATGATTATCAACGATCCTGATGGATTCAAAAGTGAAGTACAAATGACCCTCAGAAAACACGTGGACTATGTAAATCAATTAACAGACCGTGGTACGATATTCTGGGATTACGGAAACGCGTTTCTCCTAGAGTCTAGCAGGGCTGGTGCTGAAGTTTTAGAATCCGACGGGTCATTTCGATATCCTTCGTATGTTGAGAACATTATGGGGCCGATGTGTTTCGATTATGGATTCGGGCCATTCCGCTGGGTGTGTACATCTGGGTCAGATGAAGACTTGAGAATTTCTGATAAGATCGCTTCGGAAGTATTATCGATGTTAGCGGAGGATTGTAAGCCGGAAATTTCCACACAGTACCAAGACAATATTCGTTGGATTGACGAAGCAGAAAATCATGACTTGGTTGTAGGTAGTAAAGCTAGAATTTTGTATGCAGACGAACAAGGTCGATTGCAAATAGCACTAGCATTCAATCAGGCAATAAAGGAGGGAAAAATCAGTGCCCCAATCGTCCTTGGTAGAGATCACCACGATGTAGGAGGTACAGATAGCCCTTACAGAGAAACGGCAAACATCCGAGATGGTTCAATGTTTACAGCAGATATGGCTATTCATAACTTCGTGGGGGACTCCTTCAGGGGAGCAACCTGGACCAGTATCCACAATGGTGGAGGAGTTGGTTGGGGTGAGGTAATTAATGGGGGATTCGGTATGTATATTGATGGCAGTTTAGAATCCGAAAATAGTATCCATTCTATGATTTCCTGGGATGTAATGAATGGTCTTGCCCGTAGGTCTTGGGCTCGTAACATTGGCGCAATTGATACTGTTGAAGAGGCAGGTAAGTTAGACCCTAAATTAGTCGTTACAATACCTAATTTGGTTGATGAAGAGATACTAACCAACCTAAGCGAGAGACTCGATGACTCTATTTGACATTCCTTGTTCGCTGATGCGTGACAGTCGTCGAGATTGATGGTCACTCATTGACCATTGAAGGGGCTATTTCCGTAGCCAATGGTTACAATACCGCTGTACTAACTAAATCTGCACGTAGGCGGATTGAACAATCTCGAAGAGGCGTTGAGCAAATAATCGACTCCGGTGAAGTTGTCTATGGTATAAATACAGGATTCGGGGCAATGTCCTCTGTTAGGATAGCAGGAGATGATCTCGAACAACTGCAAACCAACCTAATCAAGAGCCATGCCTGTGGCGTTGGTGATTTGATGGATCCTGAACATGTATTGTTAATGATGGTCTTTCGTGCTAATTCTCTAGCAAAGGGTGTATCAGGAATACGCCCACAAATCGTAGAATTACTGCTAGGTATGGTAAACAACGGTATAGCCCCAGTTATACCACGTATCGGCTCACTGGGGGCTTCTGGTGATTTAGCCCCACTCTCCCATATGTCATTAGCAATACTTGGAGAAGGAGAATCCATGGTCAGAAAGGAATCTGGCTGGGTTACTATGTCTAGTTTGGATGCTTTACATAGCGTTGGCTTGGAACCCACTGAATTAGCCGCTAAAGAAGGACTGTCATTGATTAACGGTACTAGCCAAATGTGTGCGTACTTGGCTCTGACTATACTAAACCTAGAGAAATTAGTTTTTGCAGCCGATTCTAGCGCGGCAACGTCCCTAGAAGCTATCAAAGGCTCACACAGCCCCTTTGACCCACGGATACATGATAATCGTCCACAAATTGGTCAATCAATCTCCGCTGCACGGATTGCTGGTTTACTGAAAGGCTCAGAGATCAAGATTTCACATGTAGATTGTGATAGAGTTCAGGACGCCTATTGTTTTAGATGCGCCCCACAAGTACATGGCCCTGTTATAGACCTGCTAACAGAAACTAGAAGGATGTTAGAAATTGAAATTAATAGCGCCACAGACAATCCCTTGGTTTTTGTCGATGGTGAAGATGTCGATGTCATAAGTGGAGGCAATTTCCATGGCCAAAATTTAGCATTAGCTAGTGATTCTATAGCAATTGCATGTCATGAATTGGCAAGTATATCCGAAAGGAGGATTAGCCAAGTTTTAGATCCCAAATGGAGTGACCAAATTCCATTCTTAGCTAAGAACGAGGGGTTGGAAAGTGGTTACATGATAATCCAGTATGTTGCAGCTGCATGTATAGCGGAATTACATTTATTGGCTAATCCAGTTACAACCTCAAATGTTCCAGTGAGTATGGGGAAGGAAGACCACGTTTCTATGGGCGCAACTGGTGCTTTCCGAAGTTTACAATCAACTGAGTTACTAGGCCAAGTTTTGGCCAACGAATTAATTTGTGCGACCGAGGCTCTCGATAGGATTCCACATAAACCAGGCGAAGGTGTTGCTGGAATTCATTTGTGGGTGAGAAAATATGTTGACCAATATGATGGAGATTCGGTGATGAGTAAAGAATGTACAGCTCTCAGTAACCAACTACTTGATGGTAGCCTACAGGAAATATTTGGGTGAGAAGATGCAAAAGAAATTGCATATGGATCATCATCCAGGGACCAATCCTGAACCCTTTACGACCATCATAACCGGGTTACAGGAATCTAATGCTCTATTGGAATCAACATACTTTTATCCACGAGGTGGCGGACAGCCTGGAGATACCGGTACTATGATTGCTGGAGACATCGAAACACCAATTGGTGAAGTCTTACCAGGTGAGATGATACTCCATCCTTTAGAAGAACCAGATATGTTTGAGGTTGGCGATGAAGTCATTTGTTCAATAAATCAAGAACGACGAAATCTACATGCCCAGATGCATACTGCCCAACATATTGTCTCAGCATTAGCAGAAGACATTTGGGGCGCAGAAACCGTTGGAAATCAATTATCTACAGACAACTCTAGAGTGGACTTGTTATTCGAAGATAAATCGGTTTTTGAGCCTGAAGAATTGGTTTCACAGGTTAATGCTACTCTAAACAAACAAATCCCAGTTAATGTCCATGAATGGGACCGTGAGCAAATAACATCACATGAACAAATGCGTCATACGAAATTTATGGACAGAATTCCTAAATCGATATCTAATCTAAGAGTTGTTGAGGTAGAAGGTGTAGATCTTTGTCCGTGTGCTGGGACACATGTTGACAATACCTCGAATATACCCAACATACAATTTCTTGCGAAGAAGAATAAAGGGAAAGGTCGGATTAGATTTTCTTATCTCTTTGTAAAATGATACGGGGTGATATGTTTCATCTGGTGGGCTCGGCAGGAATTGAACCTGCGATCTTCGCCATGTCAAGGCGACGTCATAACCCCTAGACCACGAGCCCAGAATAACTCGGCGATTCTATACTCCCAAATGAATTATTCTCCGTGAGGTATACTGACTAGGATACGATTTTTGATATTGATCCCGTACAATCCTTCGAGCTACATTTTCCACTTACTCGTATTCTCCCATTAGACATGGTTGTGCGAGCAGGATTTTGGATGGCTCTAGACTGTTTACACTTCATACAGAAACCTGTAACAACCTCAGCCATGTACTCCTCCTAAGACTCAACCATTTCAACCCGTCTATGTATGGCCAAATTGCAGAATTATTGATATTTTGTTGAAACCGAGGTACTGAAAGCCTATTTGCAATTCTCATAGGAATATCTTGGCTGATAATCATGGTTATCGGCGATACGTGGGGTCACGGATTCCCCCTCTATTCGAGAAGAAATACAAAACTCAGGATTCAATGGTTTGTTAAACTGTGTAAATTGTTAGAAGTTGGTACGCTCGTCCGTTTGGCCAAAGTATGAATTGTTTTTATTATTGTTAATTTACAATGTAGCCTGATTTTATGGTTTTGTAAATTGGATTGTCACCGGGCATTTGACACCAAGCATCGATGTATTCTGAATCGAGTATTAACAAATCTGCAGGGCCTCCTTGCCTGATTGAACCAGATAATGGTCCATCGGTTGAGTTGAGTAGTGTAGTGGCAGGATTCCTAGTGACTGCTACTAGCGCTTCAATAGGAGAGAGGCCAAGCCTATGTGTTGCTAGACTTCCGACAAAGGGTATGGATAGGGTCCTGCAATTCGGATTAAAATCAGAAGCTAAAGAAAAAGCCCAATTATTTTCAATACACTGTTTCAATGGAGATTCTAAATCATGTCCCAAAATGTAAGGTGTCCCTGGTAGGAATGTTTGCATAACGCCCGATTCAGATGCCGATTGTCTAGCAGAGGCTGAAGAATGACCTACATGATCGCCACTAATTGCTCCTAGTTCGCTTGCCAACGCTAAACCTCCCCCATCTACAAATTCATCAACATGAAGTCTAGACGCTAGGCCTAATTCAGATGCGGCCTTAACAATTAGTTCAGTATCTTCAAGTGAAAACCAACCTGGTTCGCAAAAAACATCGGCGTAACTGGCAAATCCTTGTTCTACTACCGCTGGCAACTGAATATGAATTAGTTCATCGACATAATCTTGCATGCTCATACCCTTGGGAACATCGTGTGCCCCCAACCAAGTTGAATGAAGACTCATTTGGGTTAGTTCTGACAATAATTGGTTGACTTCTAATAATTTTAATTCAGAATCAACGGATAAACCATAGCCACTTTTGCATTCCATAGTAGTGGTACCAAACTCAAACGCCCTAGAAATTCTCTTCAGGCCTAATTCGCCTAGGATATCGTTACTGATATTTCGGGTATATTTGACAGTCTTTTGTATCCCACCCCCTGATTTAGCTATATCAGAATATGTCATTCCGTTGTGACGTAATTGCATTTCGTTAGCTCTATCCCCTCCCCACAGTAAATGTGTATGCGAATCAACAAATCCAGGAATTATTGCCTTACCTTGACAATCAATAACTCTGAGCGTAGAATTGTCCTCTGTACCAAATTCTTCAGCTAACTCTTCAGTGCAGGAGATTTTCGATATAGTATCGTCTTCTATCAATATCCCATTATCGCCATCCAAAACCAAAGATTCGGTGTTGGACATATCTGTTCCTGTCAAGGGTGAATTAATGTCTCCACTTGCTAGTGTCGCGACCGGCCCAGTATTGAGCAACATAAGGCGCATGGAGGGAATTGGAACGTTTCATTGATATGTAGTTCACGACTCAAAAGTTTGTGACAGGGGTAATCATTGGGGTAGAGAGCACCGCCCATACTTTCTCTTTCGGTTTAGTCACAGAAGAAGGAATCCCTCGTAAATCATATTCTGCTTTATATCGCCCAAAGGAAGGAGGGATCCATCCACGAGAGGCCGCAGATCATCATTCTAATCTCGCCTCGCAATTAATTTCCAGATTAATGGAAGAAGAGTGTCTAGCATCAAATGATGTAAAGGCCATAGCATATAGCCAAGGTCCTGGTTTGGGACCGTGTTTACGTATTGGGGCTAATGTTTCCCGAGCACTATCCGAACAATGGGAAATTCCTCTCGTTGGGGTCAATCATTGCGTTGCACACATAGAGATAGGTCGTAATCAAACCGGGTGTATTGATCCCGTTTTACTATATGTGAGTGGAGGTAACACCCAAGTTATAGCAAGAGCAGGAGATCGTTACCAGGTCTTAGGTGAAACCTTGGATATTGGCATTGGCAATATGTTGGATAAATTTGCTCGGACACAAGGTTTGGCCTTCCCTGGAGGTCCTAAAATAGAACAATTAGCAGAGGAATGGCACAAACAGAATCCCAAAGCCAATGTTGATTTGGTGGAACTACCTTACAGTGTCCAAGGTATGGATTTAAATTTCTCAGGGCTACTGAATGCTGCAATTCAGAAGGTTAACGAGGGATTCGAATTAGGAGCGGTTTGTTGGTCTCTTCAGGAACATGCCTTTTCAGCATGCATTGAGGTTGCAGAAAGAGCGCTAGCACATTCAGGGAAATCCGAATTATTACTTGGCGGGGGTGTTGCTTGTAACGAGCGAATAAGGGAAATGACTCGAATTATGTGTGAGCAAAGAGGAGCTGTAGGAACTTGGCCGGAGAAACAATACTGCATTGATAATGGAACTATGATAGCAGAATTGGGACGAAGGATGCTGGCAACCCAAAATCCAACAAATCTAGCATCTAGTGCCATCAATCCTTCGCTTAGAACAGACCATACTATCGTAACCTGGGATTGACCATAATTTTGCGAAGTCTTAACTATCAACGGTCACGCGGGTAGATTAGGAGGTCGAAAATTTAGTGCAGCGCCGCAGGAAGCCTAAGAGCGAGCCTCGAAATATATTCGACAAAACCTCAGGCGGAAAGTCTACTAATGCTCCACCTAAATCTAGACGTGGGCCACCCTCTGAACCACCACGATCCGTTAAGCCTAGCTTACCTCCATCAAAGCCAGCCCCAGTTCAACCAAAACCGGTTAAAACAGAAAAACCAGCTACACCCGAAAAACCCGATGTTAAAGATCCTGAAGATGATAATACCATCTTAGAAGAACAATTACTAGGAGTCACAAAGAGACCTACTAGGGGACTCACTCAATCCAAAGAGCCCGCTGTAGAAGAGATTGTTATCAACCCGACAAGTACCAAAGCACAGGAGATTATTGAGGCAAGTAAGGCCAGAGCAAATGCAATGGCTCCAGTTCCACGCACGAAGCCAGAACCATCTGCACCGGCGAAACCTCGAAGGCGGCCTACTGGTAGATCTACACCTAAATTCCAACCCGCTACCAGAGAAAAACGACTTGATAGATCGAGACATATGGAATACAAATACGAAATGCGCGGCTTACTGAAAGAGATAGACGTAGCCGAGGAACATCGTTCTGCTTTACTTGGTTCGATTTGGGCCAAAGGGGAGCGACAAACCTCCGACGAAGCGAGACAATATATCTGGGATAAACAGAGTGAGGGTATTTTGGATGAGGACCAAGTTACCAAATTGCTAGCAATAGTTGATGACTACACCATTCGTCGTTGAATGGATTATAGTAGCATATACTTCATTCATTGAGTCCCTTTCGGATAAATTATGACGGCGGTACGTGATGGTGATGATTTACACACCAAGCGGTCCACTCACCCCTCAAAAGAGACGTTACCAGACACTGTAATTTCTACTCAAAATCATTCAAATGCAGGAACTCCGCCATACACTCGAGGCATTCACAAAAATATGTATCTCGATAGGCTATGGACAATGAGGCAATATGCAGGATTTTCAGATGCTAAGTCCACAAATAAACGATTCATAGATTTACTAGAAAATGGCCAATCCGGGTTGTCCGTAGCATTCGATTTACCCACTCAATTGGGGTTGAATTCTAATTCAGAATTAGCCGAAGGAGAGGTCGGTAAAGTAGGCGTTGCAATAGATTCTATTCATGATATTCGGGCCCTATTCAGTGACATTGATCTATCTCAAGTTTCTACATCGATGACAATCAATGCACCAGCCACCTCATTATTTGCACTATATGTTGCTTATGCGGATGAGTGTGGTATCCCTAGGGATGCTTTGAGAGGAACAGTACAAAATGACATACTCAAGGAATATATTGCCAGAGGTCTGTACATTTTCCCCCCAAAGGAATCTATGAGGCTTACTACGGACTTAATGGCATGGAGTAAATTACACACTCCAAAATGGAATACAATATCTGTTAGCGGTTACCATATGAGAGAAGCGGGTTGTACCGCTACTCAAGAAATCGCATTTACTCTATCAAACGGACTGGAATACCTATCTCAAGCAATAAATTCTGGATTGGATATTGACGACGTCGCGCCAAGAATGTCATTCTTTTTCGGTTGCCATAACGATTTCTTCGAAGAAGTAGGCAAATTTCGAGCTGCTAGACAATTGTGGCATGATTTAGTAACAGAACGTTTTCAACCTAATAATCCTAAATCATCTATGCTCAGATTCCATACACAAACCGCAGGTGTCACATTGACCGCACAACAACCGCTCAATAATGCTGTACGAGTTTCTTACCAGGCATTATCTGCAGTTTTGGGAGGTACACAAAGCCTCCATACTAATTCTTACGATGAGGCCATTGGATTACCAACTGAAGAGTCAGCCCTATTAGCTCTTAGAACACAACAAGTACTCGCCGAGGAAACTAATGTTCCTAATTCTGTAGACCCATTAGCAGGATCGTATTTAGTAGAAGAGTTGACCTCTAAGTTATATCAAAATTCGAGGTATTTGATAGAAGAAATTGACAACATGGGGGGTGCTATGCAGTGCGTTATTGCAGGATATCAACAACGGCATATTCACGAAGCCGCATGGAACCAGTTACAATCCATTGAGGACGGAACCACCAAAGTCATTGGTGTGAATAAATTCGCAGAAGGAGAGACTACAGATATAGTTGG
>DAPQ01000020.1 GCA_002502175.1 Euryarchaeota archaeon UBA19
GCCGCATTCAGGTCCTGTTCGGTCCAACTTTCTGCCTCATTCCATCCTGTAATAGTTTCTTGCCCACTTGAATGAGGTATTGTACAGATCAACAAAATGGAGACTAGAATTACAACCCTAGACTTAGAGTCAATTGATGACCAAGAGAAAATTCTCTCGATACCCGGAGTTGCACTATTCACAAACTGAGCAGGCAGAAGTTAGGATATAGAATCGACCCGTGGAACTAAGTGATTTATTATTTTAATTTTAGAATAAATTTCAGTGTTGTCATTAGTAATGTTCATGGTTGTCTTTCAACGGTCACTAGGATATGGGCGAGATGATTTACCACGGTAAGGTGAAGCAAGTTTGGAGTACAGATAATCCGGATATAATCGAATTTAGGTATACTGACCAAATTAGTGTCTTTGATCAAATCATACCTAGCCTAATCCCCCGAAAGGGAGAGTCACTAAACAGAACCTCTTGTCACTGGTTCAAACTTGTTGAGGAAGCTGGTATTTGTGACACTCATGTTATCGAGATGAATGCACCCGATAGAGTCTTAGCGCGAAGATTCGATGTTATTCGTGAGCCCGGTGCAATATCGAGAGAGCAAGAAAATGTCTTCGTCCCTTTGGAAGTGATTTGTCGACATTATCTTGCAGGTAGCGGTTGGAGAAGATATGCAAGGGGTGACGCCCCTGCTGAAGAATTTGGCTTCGAACCCGGAACCATATTAGAGGAAGGGGTGAAACTTCCAAAGCCTTACCTTGAGGTATCAACCAAGTTTGAAAAATTCGATAGATTACTCGATAGAGCGGAGGCACTAGAAATCTCCAATCTTACCGATGAGGAATTTGACTCGATTCTCGAAATTGTTGTCAAGGTTGACGAAATAATCGAGAGCGAGGCTGCAAAGCGTGGATTAATCCATGTCGATGGAAAGAAAGAATTCGCCTTAGGCGAAGGCAGAGTTCCGGTCTTGGTGGATTCATTCGGAACCTTAGATGAAGACAGATGGTGGGATGCTGAAGCATATGACAAGGGTGAGATTGTGCAACTTTCGAAAGAATTTGTCAGAGGTCATTACCTAGAGACCGGTCATCACTCTGAACTTTACGCGGCGAGAGAGGCAGGAACTGAAGAGCCACCAATTCCTGCTTTACCTCAGTCAATTATTGATCAAACCTCAACTCTTTATGCAGATATGTTTGAAAGATTAACTGGCGAAAAATTCTAGTTTTAGGAATGTTTCCTCATCAGAATACCGCACTTTCTTTTTTCTGCACCGCGTAAAATGATAGTTAGATGTCGAAAAGCATCGGCAACTCCACCGTCTATCGGTTCGCTTGGGTCAACTGCCCATTTGCCTTTTTGGATTGCTCGACGGAGATTAGTCACATCTCTTGAATCAAGCCAGCCGCATAATTCCAAACCGCCCATACCAGAAGAAAATCCTCCTTCCCCAAGAAATTCTTCATCTAGGCCAAGAGTTAGTTTTGCAAGTAATTCATGAAGGCCATCCTCACTCTTTTCTATTGTATGATTTAGCAGATATTCTATCGCATTACCCCCTTCAATCGGAAATCTTCCAATCCTTTCTCTACTAACTCCTCTGTCTAGTGGTTCCGGCATCCCGCCGTCACCTTTCCAAGCGACTGAACACAGGAATAGCATCATTGCAGGATCCATGATTGGATTTTCTCCCTCCTCTAATTCAAGAATTGATGAGGGAATCGCTTCTATCGATTTTATTTCTGTATGGTCTCCTCCTTGTGAGGATTGAATTGACGGAATCAATTCTAGCGGGTCATGCCGTAAAGGCTCGAAAGTATAGAATGGACTAGGAGGAATGTAGCGGTTCATTCTAGCACCTGTGTTTAGTCGTCGCCGGTCAAACGCTTCAACCTACTCTCAAAGTCGTCTAATTGTCTTTCAACGACTTCTGGAGTATCCTCTACAATTTGGTTTTTGATATTCTCCTCATTTTCAATTATTGTATTTTCTTGAATATTTTCTTCGACCAAATTCTCAGAGGGCACAGGTGGTTTTGGAAGCTTAGTTTCTTGCTTTTTCTTACTAAGAATGGACTCAGTCATATCCAATAATTTCTTCCTTTCTCGTTGATTGTAAATGATCCATGTCAGAGTAAGTGCCAATGATATTACAAGAATGGCCGATCCAATTGCCGTAAACCATTCAAAGCCTGAGTCATTGTTTACAGAACCGCCAGAAAGAATCAATTTTGCTTCATTATCGGTTGGATCGGAATCAACATCCCAAGGAAATTTGCATTGCACCGTCACAATGATTTCCGTCCCATCTGGTGCATCATCCAAAGAAGGGCGGTCCAACTTTGGTTCTGGAGGATAGGTTCCTGAGAAATCGATTTCATGGGTGGCTGTATGGCTGCCAGCGACTACTAAAATGCTACAATCGGCATCAGTCAGTAGGTGGTGATACTCTCTCTTTGTCAATACCTTGATTTTTTGAGTATCACCTTGCCCATCAAGTTCAAGAGCAACCAAACCAATATTCCAATCATTTCGACGAATTTCAAATTCAGTCTCATCAGCTGCAATAACAATTCCTCTTTCATCTAATAACCGAATAACCAGACTCCTCATTCCCGGCTGCGGGTTCCATGAATTAGCACTTAGGTTAACTTGACCTGAAGTTGTGTTTGCATCCAAATTACCTTCAGTTGAGTCTAACATTTTTCCTTCATCGTCGATTAGGATTACAGTATAGCTGAATGGTTGGGTTCCATTGGCAACTGTACATTCTGCCCTCACTGAGTCTACAGATCCTGTTATCGAGCAGGTTGCATACCTAAGTGCAGGTTCGATGACATATGCTGTGTATGGTAAGACTGTGTCCGAATCCACAGTAACTTGAGTGCCACTATTTGCTGTGTTGGCTTGCCACGCCCAACCACCTTGCAAATCCCATTGTAGATTTGACTGAACATCATCAACAACCGATGAATCAGGTGAAGTTCCGTGTATGTCTAGCAGAACACTATCTCCTTGCATCGATACAATCACAGGTGAAGATGCCCATGAATGATCTTCGTATTGAGTATCGAGAGAAATTTCCCTTTGATTACCTGCTTCATCTTGTGCCAAGATTCTGATGGTTCTAGATTCTCCCTCCCAATCTGAGGATGGAATTACCTCTAATGGGACTCCTGTGATTTCTCCCACTCCAATAACCACCTGAGTAGGGCCTGAAACTTGCCAACCTTGAGGTAGGCTAAGTACCTCAAGTGAAATTGTTGTTGGCGCATTACCCTGATTATGTAATTCTGCATGAGGATATCCTCCACTGTCTGAAACAATCCAATTCCCACTACCTTGAAGGCTGAACTCATGAATCTCTGCAACTCTAAGCGGCACTGTAATCGTAGCCTCACTACTTCCATCTCCTTCCCTTAATCTAACCAATAATTCAACGGTTCTTCCGTGTCTAGCAGTAGAGGGTGGCGTGATTTGTATATCTAGAGTTGCGGTACTTCCAGGGTCTAAGATTGGTAATTCATCTGGTGTGTCAACCTCCCATCCAATTTCTCCGTCCACCTGTACGCTTACGTATGGGCGAGTTGGCGAATTTCCTTCCTGAACAACAGTTAGTGAAACCGTAGACCCAGACGGGGCAATCTCCAAATCCGCATTAGATGCTATGGCATTCCAACCCGCTACGTGGGACACTTCTATCGTGAATGTAAAGGTATGAATTTCGACATCAAATGCTACTATTGAAGCACTTACTTGGTAGGTTGTTCCATTCCAAGCACCGAGAGGTACTTCCACTACCAAATATAGTGTAGTGGAACTATTTACAGGAACCGATGATACATTATCACCAAATATATTCCAATCGGTTACTGAGTCGGCACCCTGGTGATTGAGCAGACCCAAAGCGGATACAGAAAGGTCGTCGTCAAGATTTCCAATATTTGTTGCATAAATTTCTACGGCAAAGGAATCACCGGGGCTAATTGCAAATGTATTGCCCTCAACATCACCAAGTGCTGAATAAAGTACAACATCCCAACGATGATCTTGTCTTGCTTCAAGCGTCAGGATGACCGAATCTGATATTGTTGTATTTCCTTCTGAGGTCATGAATAACTCAATACTAACCGGAGTTCTTGCAGGGGTTGTATCTGGTAAAATAATCTCAACTGGAAGAGTCCTCAAACTTCCCGCGCTTAGGGTCACTCTTGAGTTACTGAAGGTGACAGATATACCAGGGTCTTCTGTAAGATAGTCATCCAATATCACTGCGTGAGACATCACGTAGGTGTCTTCACCATTTCCGGGATTATACAACCGAACCGTTGCTGGTATGGATTCCTCTACTTCTACTAAATGAGGCGATTCTGTAGGTGATACCAATGTAAGTGAAGTCCTGTAAATTTGCATGACCTCAACCGATAATCGAAGCGAATAATCCGAACCAAGGCTACTAGAATCTGTGAATGAATGGAAAGCAGGGGGAGCATCGACAGGAAGTTCTACAGATAATATGCCACTTACTCTTGACCCAGGAATTCCTTGCATTGTAATATCATCTCCACTTATCGATAATGAACCGGAACCCGACCAAATCCAATCTTCTATTCCCATTCCAGCGTCACTAATTTTCCAATCTAAAACTCCGGAGGAGGCTGGAAGGTCTGCAATAACATTCCATTGCAATGTATTCTCAGGCATGCTTCTTTGGTGATTAGTTTCAGTTACAACACTTGTAGCGATGAATTGTAATTGCACTGTTTGACAGGTTTCCTCCTCCCCGCTCCCAACACACATGGTGAGCGGGGTAGTAACGCTATCTCCTAGCGATGCATCTGTTGGTACATTTAGTCTCGCAGAGATGATTTTTTCTTCTCCAGCAGACAGAGTTAATGCGGGTATTTCATTTCCAATTTCATCGTATAAGGTTAAGCTATTTTCAGCAGAATCCCAAGATGTACTATCCCAGAACATAGATATTGAATTTTCATCAGCGTTCCCGAGATTTTCTACAATCAACCATGCTTTAGCAGAATCCCCAATTAGACCATAGCCGCTACTAGCGGTGGTCCCCGCCGGCCCTCTAATTGACAACCCACGTGTACGGTTTGCCTCGACTGGTAAAACGCCGCTAACGCTAACATTCTGATCTTCGTCTAGGGTAAGCGTTAGCGAGAGATATCCTGCATCAGAACCATCCGCATTTATTGGCGCGTTAATCCTAAGAGAGGGAGTCCAAGTTCCATCTGCAGAAATTTGAATGGACGTAATTCCTCCGGGTGTTTCATCACTCCAGGTCCACCCTTGTGGCAAATTACTAGCGTCGACGTTCATACTCCAAACACCGGCAAGACGGCCAGTTGAGCGAACCGTTGGTTGACCAATGGTTGATTCTCCCGGATTAACTCTAACAGGATTCGTAGGCATCTCAAATGTAGCATTGTAAGGTGGCACAATCGTCAAAGTGGTCGATTGTGCATCATTGTCATAACGAGATTGAGTTACATTTTGGTATGGGTCGAGTACCAATTCGAAATTATATTCACCAAGTCCACCTGACCACTCGACAGAGAAGGATTCGAACCCTGCTGAACCAGTGGGGTCAGTTGGTTCTAAGCTGCTAGCACGATGACGTGCTATCTCTGTTCCATCAGCGTATAGGACTGCGTCTACAGCCTCATCAATTTCAATGGTTCCTGCATTTTCAAAGAAGGCTGTAATCGTGACTTCTTCGTTAGGATTAGGTGCACTTGGATTGAATTCTATCGCACGCCCATCTAGTAATGGCCTAACGTCGGCAAGAGCCGTAGAGATTACTGTATCACCCAGAACTATATCCAAAGTTGCATCTCCATCAAGATCTGCTAAGGCTGGAGATGACCAAGTTCTGTGGTCAACTTCGACCTCATTGTTCCAATTATCGTTAATTGCGGCTTGAGTCCCAGTATCTCCGTCCCAGGCCCAAAGAGTTCTTCCATATGCCACTAACAATTCCGGCGCGCCGCTACCATCAATATCCATCCAGACTGGTTGTGCAACAGCGATTTCGTCATTAGGGGCGCCGCTAGATTGTTCTAAGTCATTGTACCATTCAATTTGAGGATTATTTCCTGAAACATCATGGCAGCCTGCATGACCATGCCTTGCAGTAGTCTCCTGATACCAAGTTACCCAGCAGACTCTATCGATGACATTATCGTCGTCTGTATCTATTGCAATTGGTGGGGCATCTGCATATCCATTTACCGCCTCAAATGACCAAATTTCAGAGCCATCATCAATCTCTAGTCCTCTAAATTCTGCACCATCGACACTGCTTGAACCATCTGCGTCGGTTGGTATTGAAACTATCATCTCAGGAGTGGAATCAGAATCTAAGTTAGCAATTACCGGCCCTGGCAGTCTAATGTGAGGTACATCAGAATCACCATCTAAATTTGACAGGCTGAGAGACCATAGTTGGTCCCCTGATACAGAATTTAATTTCCAAACCCACATCGCTCCACTGGAGGCTTCAGTGGTTGTGAGTAAAACATAGGCAGTTTGATCATCAACTTGAGCAAATGATGGATCGGAGGGATGGCTTCCATCCTCTAACGTAGATTGCCATATTGGGGTAGGCACTCCATTTGCTCCAAGAGGCAGGGCTAAGACTACGGGGTTTTCGTTATCGTCGATAACCGCAAGGACCAATTCAGCGTCTCCGTCCAAATCAAGATCAGCGAGCAAGGGTTGAGTTGTGGGTCTATGCCCACCTAACCAAGAAGAGGTATAGGGTCCATTTGTACTTCCTATCTGCAGGTTATCGTCAGTATAACTCCAAAGCAACTCTCCGCTTTTTGAGCCCCCCGGTGACCAACCTGTTACTGAGCAATGAAGTCTAGGAGAGTAAGCATCAACATACAGAGCACTACCTGCGTCGTAGACAATTATGACTTCTTGCATTCCATCATCATCAAGATCTACAATTACTGGTGAAGCCTTGATTATCTCGGTGGCTCCCAAATCTACCTCCCAAGCCAAATCAGCATCTTCACCTTCGATAATTTTCACAACACTGTGATCGTTACCCCCGACTACTTCGGTTTGGATTAGCACAATGAATAGCGAATCTCCTCCACATCTTTCCATGGCTGCCTCATCAGTGACAATTTGTTGACTAAAATCTCCGACTGGGGTTCCGAGTGCGTCCGTGCCTATCGAATAGGTGCCATATTCCCAATTGATCACTGGGTCGATAACAGAGGATAATTCGGTTGCATTGTTCGGGGAATCAGTCCCTGCTCCACCGGTTGGGGAATGGAGAGGCCCTTCGGATGTTCTTTGAGATATTCTTCCAGGCTGCGGCCAAGGCTGCCCTCCATCTGTCCAAGGTTCCACCGTTCCTGTGAATGAGTGTTCATTCTCTAAATCGTCCAATTTTCGGTCATGATTTGGATTAATCATGAGCATAGGAGATAGCGAAAGTAGTAACAAACAGACTACTGCCAAGAACGCTTTCCGCTTCCTAGAGGGTTCGAAACTCAGACTCTGCATGCTCATCAGAGTCGAACTTGCGCTTTCCGAGCCACTTGAAGGTTAGGGGTAAACTCTCATTCAGACCTACGGTCTGAGGGTACTTTACCCATCGCCGAGAGTATTTCCACCCCTGAATCTCATCCGTTGCGCTTATAGCAGGGCCTTAGGTCGGCGAATCGCACGGACCTCTCCTCTGGAGGCACAGCCGATGAGGGACGGGAGGGTTAACCTGCCTTTCCTCCGACTGAACTCGGAGCGGTCCGGCGATTGGAGGAAACCGAATGTACAGCCTAGTAACAATGGAGGATACCATCAGAATCCCGGCGGAATATATCCGAAAGGGACGCAAGTTGGAGGACCATATTGACGATTTGGCCCATGCAGCTTTTGAGGGTCGATTTGATGAAGACGAAAACTACACACTGCTAACCTATGATCACGAAACCGTAGGTCGTGGAAAGATAATTCACGGCGATGGTGCAATCTATCAGAGAGTACGCTTCAAGGCTCTACATTTCACAATGGAAGCAAACGAGGTAGTAGATGGGGCAGTTTCCGAGGTCTCCGAATACGGCGCATTCGTTCGCATCGGGCCAATTGAGGCACTACTCCACAAATCACAGATTCTTGATGAACCGGTTCAGGTAAATATGGGTATTAGGAGAATCGAAGGTTCTCAATCCGGCAAGCATATCGAAGAGGGTTCGTATGTTCGTTCCCGAATTGTTTCAAAGGCGATTAACCAAAACGACCCAAGGTCCAGTAAGATTGGTTTGAACTGTAAGATGGCAGGCCTTGGCGCTCACGATTGGTTAACTAGAGGTGATTGAGAATGGCCAAATCATTCGCTTGCGGAGAGTGTAACATGATTCTTCCAGATCCTGAGAAGAAAAGCGACCCACCACAATGCATGCGTTGCCCATCCGCGCCTGTAACCACAGACTGGTCTGGTTATGTTGTAATTATGCACCCTAAGCGTTCCGAAGTCGCTCAGAAATTGAACATCAATGATCCCGGTTCCTACGCTTTGAAGGTGAACATACGATAAGGAGGAAATGAATATGGAAATTATTGAGAGAAAAGAAAATCCATTGCTTAACAGAGTAGAGATTAGTTTCCGCTGGAATCACTCCAAAGGAGCAACACCTACACTTTCTGACATGGTTGCAGCTGCTGCAAAGGCTGAACCGGGCTCAAAGAAAGAATTGACTTTCGTGAAGAATGTTAACACCCGTTTTGGCCGTCCACAGACTACTGGAATCGCCGTCATTTATGGTGATGCTGAATCAGCAACAGTAGAGCCGGATTTTGTTCATAACCGCCACAACGCGATACACTCACCAGGTGATTCACAGGAGCCAGCTGCTCCAGAACCTGTTGCTGAGGAGTCCGCCTCAGAAGAAGATGAAGCAGATTCAGAAGAAGGAGGCGATGAGTGATGGGGGAAGGGCCCAATCCAAACGGAAAGCATTCGAAATACTCTATCGAAGATGGCAAATTGATTCGAAAAGAGACTTGCCCAGAGCCTAATTGTGGCCCGGGAGTTTTCTTGGCGGTTCACAAAGATCGCAAGTCATGCGGTAAGTGTGGATATACTGTCAAGAACGAGTAATCGAAAAATCACTCAAGGTCCCATCATTTGTCAAGACCTTGTCTGCAACAAAGCCAACGCCTAGTTGATCTCTAGGTGAAATCTCTAGGCTTGAATTGTTTAATCTCCCATCGAATCTCCAACCCGTAAACTCCCAGTTGCCATTTCTATTTCTTGCAGCAAATAATGGGCCAGGGGTGTTATGAGATTGCAAAACAGACTCTCTATTTGAAATTATAAATCCTCCTTCTGATAAAGCCAGCAAATGCGAATCCCCTGAATGAAATACTCTTTCTATTCTATCTGAGATTTGTAAGCTTCTCCTATCGATTTCAACACCAGAATCCGCCGAAATATCCACTACCAATCCATTATCATACCAAATGCTCAGAAAATCATCATATTGTGAAATTGAAATTGCAGTTTCAGTCCCGCTCAATTTACCATCGATGGTGCTGGGTAGGCTGGATCGCCATACCTCATTTGCTTCCCAGTCCATTCGATATACGCCTTTACCACGTAAGACAAAGCAGAAGTCATCACCAATGCCAGTAAGGCATGTAGGTTCAGAGTCAAGGGCGTGAGACCAAAATGAGTTTTTTGGGTGTAGAGACATAGGATCCAAAGAAGTCCTCAGCTCACCACGTGAATTGCCATTTTCCCATATATTAGACAAATTTAGGCTAGAAATTCTTGCCAATCTCATTTCTACTTCTAGCCAAATTCCAATCCAATAATCTCCCAAGTTAGTTGAGTGAGTAATTGTTGAGGGGAATGGAATAGAATAGTCTTCAATCAATTTACCATCATTATCCAGTTTTGCTAATTCACCAAGACTTCCTATAACGACATAATTCTCTCCACAATCATCCACTCGAGTTGGAGTGAAGGGGACAGTTCGTTCCACGACTTGACCCATCGGTTCTTGTGTTTGAACCTGTGGTGCGACAGACTCTGGTTATTCAATTCCTGATTGGATGGGTTGAAGTCATTAGGCTTCTAGCAGGTTTCTATGGTGACACTTCTGCTAGCGTCGAAAGCAGATAACGCCTCTGTTAACCTCCATGAAGCAGTTGTTGGTCTTGGAGGCTGGAAAAATACGGAAAATTTTCCTCATGGATTATTGCAGAGGCACTCCACTCAACCAGTTCATCTACTATTAATCGAAAAGTTACACATTTATGCGGATGGTATTGATATAATTCACGAAAAAGAGACTGCAGAGACAGTAGATGAAGTCCTAGTCCTTTCCCGCCACGCTGCCAAAAGTGGCCTCCCTTCCCTCACCGTTCATGCAATAGGTGTCCCTGGTGAAATACCTCATGGAGAAGAAGGGTTTGCTGGTGGCATAAAGGGCATTGCGGTGCCTCCATCGCCGAGATTTTCTGCCATATATTCGGCCCTTAGGGAAGAATCCTCTAAATCAGAATTATCTGACGAATTCGAGGTCAGTTTAGAAACAACTCACCATGGTCCAGTTCTTACCAAACCTACACTTTACCTAGAGATAGGTTCTACAGAATCTGAGTGGATTCGCAAAGATGCCGCAATGCTTTGGGCAGCAGTGATCTCTAGGGTTCTAGGCTTATCTGATAAATCTCCGGAAGGTGAATGGTTTGGTGAAGGGGATGTTATGATTGGCCTTGGAGGCGGCCATTATGCTCCCCGTCATTCGGATATTGCAATTCGAAGTGGTTTACCATTTGGTCACTTACTGGCAAATTATGCATTAATTTTTGATGAGGAAAACAAAGAATTTCCATCTGGTCCTTGGCGACATAGTTTGTTGGAATCAATTGAAAAAACCCGTGTAGCATTTCCTGGTGGAACCATATTTGCGCATCTTGATCGTAAATCGTTCAAAGGCTGGCAACGAAATGCAATCATTGCAGAATTATCCTCCCTTGATGTTGAAGTTCGCCGAGGGAAGGAGATTATTCCTTGAGGAAGCGTGAAAGTGCTCCTGTCACACGGCCTTCGATATGGGGGCACTCGGCCGTCTCGTCATGCTGATGATGCCAATCACTCCAAGATTCGTCGTAGGGTGGGTAGCAAAGAGGTATGTTGCCGGCCCAGATTTAGAGAGCGCATTGCAGGTAATGCGCTCAATGAAATCTCAGGGAGCTTGTTTTACTCTAGACGTATTGGGAGAAGAGATAACTAGCTTAGAAGAAGCGAACTTTTTCGTCAACGAATATCATAGGGCTTTGGATGCAATCATTGCAGAAGATATGGATGCAAATATTTCTCTCAAACCAACCGCTTTTGGATTATTAATTGATGAAAAGCAAGCACTAGAAAACATTGAGAAAATTACTAGAATTGCATCAAATAACAATATCTTCGTAAGATTGGATATGGAAGATAATAGAGTTACCCAGTCCACAATTGACATTGTAATTGAGATGCATAATCGTGGATTAACCAATATTGGCACAGTCCTTCAATCTAGGTTGTTTAGAACTGGAGAGGATATCACTTCACTTTCCTCAAAATTGGGTGGCTATTCAGACGTTAGAATTTGTAAGGGAATTTACCTTGAACCTGAAGATATTGCTCACACGAAATATCATGATATTGTCCTAGCAACAAATAAGGCGATTGACGACTTATTAGATGCAGGAGCATACACCGCTATTGCATCCCATGACATACCTGTAATCAACCATTCAATATCGGCATTAGAAGACAGAGGCATGGGTCCATCAATAGATGATCCGAGAGGAAATGCAGGTCCAGAAAGAAGTGGAAAGGGACCGGGATATGAGTTTCAATTCCTTCTTGGAGTCAGAGGTAATATACGACGAAAGTTAGCAAAAGAAGGTCATCGAACGCGTGTATACATCCCCTATGGTAGTAGGTGGTACGAGTATAGTATGCGCCGATTAAGGGAGAACCCCGATGTGGCTTGGCATGTAGCAAAGAGCATCATTATGCCATGGACAAATAGACGATAATCATCGCCTATTTTGTCTTCGATCTTCTTTAGGATTGTATGGAGGATGGAGATAAATTCGCCTAAGGTCAATTGCGGGCCGCTTACCTCGAAGGGTTCTACCCTTACCTGTATGCAGTGCGCGAATTCTCCAACGCACTCCTTCTATTTCCATAATAGAACCACATGAAAACACCTCGTCAGGAGAGCATTCAATAGTTTTTGAACTACTTTCTTCTCCATCTGTCATTGTTAAACGAACTTTGCATTTATCACAGCGGACAGCCCAAAGGGTTGAGATTTCTTTGGCTACCATAGTTTGCTTTGATCTAGTGTCCGAATCATCTATTCTGGTAACTCTGTATAGTATTCCATCATGGTCAAAAACATCACCTACAGATATCAATTCATCATCATCTGATTCAATAGACTGTGTTTGACTTTCGGCTCCATCGGAAAGTATTGAAGTAATCTTGATTGCTTTTCCAGGTCTCAAGTGAAGGGTTTGAACTTCATTGCAATCAACACATTGAATCAGTAGGTCCTCTCCTTCTCCCTTGTTGATTCTGCGAAGTATTCGATGCTCTGTGAAATCTTCACAATTAGAACATTCAGAGACGTCAACCGTCTCCTCGTCATCTAGCCCTTCGTTCACATCTGCGCGGCTGACCTACCGTTCTTGAAGCCATCCGCGCGTGGGATGGTTCAAGAGAGGGCCACTGGAGGCGGTATTATGAGTGGGATAGGGGGTGGATTTGGACTTCCAACTATGTCTCAAAGGGAGATGTTTGAGCAACTTCTTGGTGATGATGAATCAAGAAGTGGCTCTGAACCTGAAATCGCTGCTGCTATCGGCGAACAAATGATTCACATGGATTTGAGGCCATTACCACGCTCTATTCGAAAAAGGATTCGCGACATAGTAGGCCGAATACCTGCCAAGAATGTAGTAATTATCGGCGGAGGTATCGGCCATCTTACCGCTTGGATGATGGATTTATGGTGCGGAGATCCTGCTTTCGAAGATTCTGAGGGCAGTAACCGTCCTGAGACACTTCGTGTCATTGAGGAAGGTGGAAAATTTGGAGTAATCATCGATAGATTACTTCGCCGATATGATGCTTCTAACTGGGCACAGGTGATTTCAGACCCTTGGAGTGAAATTGCTGCTGAGACTGAATCTTGGAATGCAGCGAATGCCACACTTCCCGATGTTGCCAGAAGTGCTCCTCTCCCTCAACCAATAGATCTCGTAATCATCGATTTGCCAGAGATAGAGAGAGTTCGAGCTGCAACTCTGGCATTCAATCTACTAGCACCGGGCGGAGTAGTAATGGCCTTGGAACCACAAGTGCCAACTGGAGATGTTGGTGAGCCAGTAAAAGGCGTGGAAATGACTCCCGCACAACAGGTCGTAGCTTCATTCAATGAATGGATTGAATTTGTTCAGTCGGTCAACTCCAACCACTCTGCCGCCTTCGTTGAACTCGCAGGAGGAACACTAGGGGTCTTCCTTCGCTCTGCCTGATTTGAATCGTTAATGTCGATGTGTTGTAAATAACTAGATGAGTATTCTACCTCTTCTTCTGAACTCGAATTGCTCAATGCCTCTAACATCAAATCAATTCGAAATATTCCATAACCAAACTTGTCATCATGTTCAGATTGTCCATCGTCCATTTGTGAATTTTCGCTCAATTGGGTTTTGATAAATTCAATTGCATTTGGGCCGCCTGAAGTGCCCTCTCTTTGCAACTCAGGGTGAGCTTCGAGAATTATTGCCAATCCTCCCGAGACCCAAGCGGTAGCGGCTGAGGTTCCACTCGCCCAACCCCACCATGCGCCATCTCCAGCGCCTCCCGCAAATAGAATGGGCACTTCCGCTCCGGGAGCCAAAATTTCGGGTTTCATATCTGGATCTGAACGAGGTAACATTGGAGGCCAAAGCCTACCATCATTATCTCCCTGTGAACTTCCTCTCCAAACGTTGCCCAGCCTAGTCGCTCCACCAACACAGATCACATCCTCTACTGAGCCAGGTGAGGACACGTCTCCATCATCGTCCTGCCCATCATTTCCTGCTGCCGCAACCACGAATATTCCTTGGTCAAGAGCGTCTTGAACCGCACTTTCCAATTGGTCAGTAGTAATTCCACCAAAACTAATCCCTCCTTCTCCGCCTAGGCTCAATGAGATTATGTCGGCTTGGTTATCTGCGCACCAATCCACTGCCTCAGCAATTCCGGTATCTGTGCCTTCCCCATTGGAATCTATTGCCTTTGCAACCAATAAATCAACGCCTTGAGCATTTCCACTGAGTCCATTTTTCGCAACTATAATTCCTGCCATTGCGGTTCCATGACCCTCATCATCATATGGCTCATTTTGCCCATTAATTACATCTAACCAACCGGCTAATGCGAGGTGCTGTAAATCGGGATGACTCATTTCGATGCCAGAATCTACTACACAAACTACAACACCGCTTCCATCCAATCCAGATACTTCGTCGAATCCAGTCAATTCTTGGTACGATTGCTCCCATCCGGTCAAGGTTGGTGGAGGGCCTCCAATCAATATCTCATCAGCCACTGATCTAAGCCAAAGGAAAATGACTGAAGCCACTAGGATAAATGCTAATGTAGAAACTGAACCAATCAACCATGGCAATGCGCTATTGTCTTTTGATGGGTTGTTAACTTCAGATGGGTTTTCGATTGTTTGCTCTAATCTAAATTCACTATCTTGATATTGATTAGAATCCTCATTCACCACACTACCTATGATTTCTGACCAAGAGTGTCCATAATCATACAGGCTTCTTGATTGCCACACAGAAAACCATCCCGTGATAAGGGAAAATCCCACTAAACAACAAATTATACCGCCGAGAAAAAGTATAACATTCCCAAGTCCAATCAAACCAGACTGCGGTTCAGAAGTAGTGTATCCGATAAAAATCGCAATAATTCCTAAAAGAAGTAGAGTCCAACCTAAATATTTGAAAACTTTAATCAAAAACTCCCTATTTTTCTTTGGAAAGAATCCTAGAATAATTTCGATGATAAATCCGTGATACCATCCCATCCTAAATGACTCCAAATTGTGAGATTACCAGGCTTCAGATCGTGAAAAGTGACTCATTACAGTGGTGCTTGAACCACACTCCCTACAAGATATTCTTGCTGGTATTATTGTATTGCATTCCGCGCAAGCCGTACCTGGTGCGCCATTTCCTTCACAATTCGAGCAAGGCACCTGAATACTACCATCCTGATTTCTGACAGCAACGGAATCGGCACTACAAATCGGACAAGATCCTTGACTCCGACTTGCCTTTTTCGGAACAAATTCGCCCGCTACTTCCCTAGCTCGAACGGATTGAATACGATCTCCTGCTGCACCTAACATAAATTGTGGATACCACAATACATGGACTAGCAAAGCCATAGAAATAATTGCAAACAACGCATAAATGACTACAAACAGAGTCATATCATTTTCAATTGGTGGACGAGGAGAAACCGCATGTGCTCCAGCCCAAGATGAAATATTCAGAAATACCATCCAGGCTGCCAAATTCAAGCTCCATGCTTTCAGACTATGATCTCTCCATGCCTTCTGAACTACCCTCGGGTCAGGATGCGTATGCCGCTCTTCGACATGAATATCTCTAGTTTCGATTACTGCTCTGTGTACAACAATTACCGCAAGGAAAATTAGAACTAGATTTCCTATAGCAAAACCTGCCCAATCTCCGGTACTTGTGCCGAATGGGAAGTCACTGGCTGATGAATGGCTGACCACAAAACCAAGTTGGACTGCTAATGTTGCTATCATCAACCAGACAAGATTTTCTCTCATAAGTGGGAATCTTGTCCAAAGCAAAGCAAAGAAGCCAATCCAGGCAATTATTGACAGTAAAGCCAACATAAGTGAGAAATCATTGACGTGTAGAAATCCTGCTTCATCTCCGTAAAGACCCCATCTGTTGTAATCACCTCCAGATGCTATTTCACCAATACCTAAATCCCAAGCGCCGAGGATTATCGATAGAGAACCTATGCCAATAATCATGGCTTCAGTAACCCCCCATTGTTGGAATATCATCTTTCCATGAAAGGTGTATTCTTGAATTAGTGAATCCAAAGGGGCTAATCTAGAATTACGTTCTTCTAACTTGAAAGGAAGTTCTACATCACTCAGCCGAACTTGGCTTGCATCAGCCAAATCCTCATCGATTGTATCGACCTCAACTTCCTCCACGTATTACACCGCGAAGAATCAACCATAAGAAATACACTTGAATCTGGGATTGCTAACTGGCAATCTAAACCCTTTACAGAGGGGTTGAGTTTGAGTGGCGCCGAGAGGGAGATTTGAACTCCCGAGGGTAGAACCCACATGATTTCCAGTCATGCGCAATACCAGGCTATGCGACCTCGGCTTGTATCCTTCGAGATACGACCTTGACTTTAGTCTGACGCAGTATTTCTTTGCAACCTTGACGGGTCTCAAATCGCCTGCCCCAACCCGCAGTCGTTAAATCGGTTCTGTCGGTGGCGCGTTCACTGCCACTGTGGCTTAGGGGTATAGCGTCGCCTTGGTAAGGCGAAGGTCGGGGGTTCAATTCCCCCCAGTGGCTCCAATAATCCTCATTTTTCTGCAAATTTTTTAGTCGAAAATAACTCTAAACTTTAGTCTCTTTTTCCCCTGTTCGTAGAACAGGGACCGAGTTGTATATAATCTCACCATGCTTGTTAGGGCTATGCCCGCCAGCCGCCGAAGACTAGCAACCGCCCTTGTAATGCTGATGATATTCGCTCCATTTGCCAGCGCAGGAGTTACAAATTGGACAATTACAACACCGATTAACCCCGACGATGATGGAGTTACAACGAACGCATTTAGCGTTCCGAGGAATGAAACTATAGTCGATGGTTGGATATCTGTCAATAGCAACCCAATGGCTTCTTCTAACCTAGATTCGATTTCAATAGGCGGTGACGATTTCGACAACGGGACATACGATGGCGCTACGGCTTCAATCTTGGATGGCAACCTAACAATGTTTGACGATGGCACTACATCGTCGCTCTGGAATTTTGACGATAATGGCAATTTCACAATTGCAATGGCGGATGATTATCATTCAGGTCCAGGTTCTCATCTTTGGGTCGTACAGAACCCTGTAGCCCCTTCCACTGAATGTGGTGATTTATTCCTCTACAATCTAACTTCAGGATTCGACCTTAACTTCGATAGTTCGCTTTCCGACGATGAAGTGACCTCTGTAGAAAATCTATGTCAAACAAATATGACAATCGAAAATGGAACTGGTTTACCTCCTGCTGGGGATGTCAACGGTACCGTTCAAAATGGAACACTTACCGTCGAGAGCACTACACTACAGAGTGGCAACTCAACATGCCCATATGGAGGGACATACATCCAGTGGGGTAATGATTACTCGATGTATTACGACAAAGTACCATCATTGAACTCTTCTGAAATTGAGGGAGAATTCTATTTCTGCGATGGGCAGGAAATCTGGTTTGCTACCTTGCTTGATTTAGGGGGGACAATTGTCGGGGACCAACAACAACTAGCTCACGGTGTAGTTCCATCTTCAGCATCTGAGGGCGAAGTTGTGGTGGGTACTTTACCTGGTCAAGCGATAGACCCGGGTACAGATGCATGGCTACTCCTTCCAGCATCTGATGTCCCGGCCAATCCGGATACTCATGTGAATTACTCCTTCTCTTTCGATCATTGGCATGACTTAGAATCTGGAGACGGTGCATGGGTCGAACATAGATTGAGGAATGGTTCATCCGGCTGGGGTAGTTGGACATGGACTGATTTAGAGTCTGGTTACTCGCACTATATTTCGATGGGAGACCTTGATGTCTCAGGAACACCCTCCTCCAGCACAATACCAGTTTTCGGTGGAGATGCAGTAAGCGGTTGGGTTTCCTCAACCACAAACCTATCCAACATTTCTGACATTACTACATACACAGAGATTCAATTCAGATTTAGAATAGTAACCGCAGCAACCTCTACAGGTTCTGCTGGTTGGTTCCTCGACAACATAAATTATCACAATGATGGCGATAATAGCGGTGCTTGGCATCATGGTTGTGACGTCAATGGATATGCTTACCTAAATTACAACACATACTGTTACTACTCTAACAATCAACTAAGTTACCTTACATATTCGGGCCTAGATTTAACTGGAGCCACGGATATTGAGTTTGACATTCATTGGGATCTAGAAGGCTCTGGCTGGGATAACGCTTGTTTTGAATTATCAAATAATAACGGAGGTTCTTGGATAGATATCACTTCAACAAGTACTAGCACAGCAACTCAATGTCGTTCTCGTTCCGGTGCAATTCCAGGTTATGGGTATTCTGATATGGACGGAAATAGTTACTCAGATGATAGCGGAGGGATGGTGACGATTCTCAGCGATGTACCCTCTGCCTATCAAGTAGCCAATATCACTATTCGATTTGTTGTTCAGACCGATAGCAGCGTTGGTTATGGTTCACCATTTGGAAACGATCCCGATGGTAGAGAAGGTCTGACGGTTTACGGATTCAGACCTGTAGATTCTTCAGGAGCAACCCTATACAGCGTCTATCTCGACGGAAATACTCCAACAACACCATCAGGAAATGAATGGCGTTTCCTTACTCTAAATTCGGGTTACGTCGACGACCTTCATGGCTTTGAAGACTCAGCTGTTACAGAGCCTGGAGTTGATGACGTTGATGGATTTACAAGAACGAATACCAAAACTTGCTCTAATTCTTACACCTGTGGATGGGATTTGACTCCTATTGTTTCAGATGATTATGGCCCGGAAGAAGCCGCATCGTTCCCATACCTATACGCCATTGGGGCAGAAGGTTCATTTTCGGGAAGTGTAAAAGAAGCAAGTTTAGTATCTCCTACAATTTCAGTCCCTGAATCTGGAATATCTTTCTTCACCTTCGAGATGTGGATGTGCTGGGAATACAGTAACTGGCAAGGACACATGAATGGTGGTGCCCTGATGGTTGAAGTTGATGGTGGAGCTTGGGAAATTGTAAACCCAGGATGGTACACAGACACTATGTCCTCATATGTATCTGGTTCCTATTATATCCTGACCAATCTAGATGGAATGCCAATTTGGACTGATGTCAGTTGTGGAGATACCGACTTTACTTCCTTTGAAGTGTCTATGGCGGAATGGGGAGGTAGCGATGTCAGATTCAAGTTCATTGCTGCTGATAAGTACGGGTACTCAAGTTCACTCCAGCAGGGATGGTTCATCGATAATGTGGGAGTAAGGCAAGGGCATTTCAGTAGCCCTGGAGATTGGATAAGTCAGCCAATTGAACTGAACGGCTTGGATTCATTCAACATGGGTATAGTAGAAATTGAAGGTAAAATCGACGATAATTCGACAGTAACTGGATCAATTATTGATGCGGTTACCCAAGATCCAATTATTGGTTTTGAGTCTCTTGACTTCCCAATTAATCTGGCAGGACTAGATTCTGCGACTCACCCGACAGTCAATGTAAGATTGGAATTGTCTTCATCAAGTACAATTTCAACTCCAATAATTAGACACGTTGAAGTTGGAGGGCCTAGAATTCTCTCCGCTGAACTATTCGATTTCAACGGCTGGAACATACCGGCTGGAGTTGAGGTGATTGATGATTTGCTCAATTCAACAGCGATTACAAGTACAATTACATCAGATTACATTGATTCGATTAGGCCAATAAAGAGAATTAATTTCCTCGGAAATGCCTCTAACAATGTACTCGTACAGGTACTTGATGCAAATGGGAATAATATTGCAAATAATACCCAAGGAGGTTATGTTTCGTTCGCGAATCCAATTAATGGATATGCGATTGAAGTAACCTTGCCACCAAATGGATATATCGATGAGATGTTGATTACACCGATCTATGCTGAACCTGCAAGAGATGTTGCAATTGACGTTGCTGAGGATGATTATGATGATTGGGACTTCCCATACTCACAAGGACGTGGGCACCTTGGTTGGCAAACTACAATGTTAGCCGAAGAAGCAAGTTCCAACCCTAATCAAATGGGTTATACCTCTCTAGAAGTATCGCTCACATCGGGTGTGCAAGAGACTTTGACTATCCTAATTCCAGATGGTGCAATCGCTCATTCTGGACTACTAGCCATCACCTCTGATTCCGATGGCTTTGACAGTTCAATTAACATTGGAGTTAATGGATATCAAAAATACACCTCTTCATCGGACCAATACTTGACTTACTTCACATTCTCTCCGAATCAAGTAGCTTCGATATCAGCTATGAGCAGTTCATGGGCTGATACAAATGCGAACTCAAGAGATTGGAAAGAGGTTGAGGTTACATTAGATAGTTCTACAACTCAAACAGTTACGCTTTCTAGATTAGCAGTATCTTATTCGCTATACGAGACAGTTTCAGATTTGACAACTTCTCTTGCAAACTACCACACTACTGCTGCTGCTGAAAACCCTAGCGCAGTGAATATCAACATACCAACAAATATCACTGCACCTGCAGGGCAGATTTCCATTAATGGGCAGATATTGCATGAACTGATGATAACAAACAAAGATTTCGCGGTTCCACAAATTTTCTATCCAGACGGTTCAATGTATGAAATTGTAACAAATCACCGGCATTTGTATGATAACTCCGAATTGGAAACCATATCTTTGGATGGTCATGCTTCAGATGGAGAAACTATTTCCTTCGAGGTAAGTAACTCAGATGATGGTTCATGGGGTATGAATTCCGGTACGGTTGCATTCTCTCAGACATCCGGTTCTCAGTTGATGTCACTTGACACCTCTTCTAGCACAGTATCTGTTGTAGATGGCGGAGACGGTTGGATGGATGTTCAGGTTACTTGGAAATTTGATGTCTCATGGAACTGGAATGATTTAGATCGAATTAATTGGATTGCTCAAGCAATCGATGGTGATGGAGTCTCTATATGGCCTGCTAATTCCGCCAGCGGTACTAGCGGCAATGCAGTAGAGAATGATTTGCAAATCGACTCATTTGAAATCCGCGACCAGTATGACCGTCTAATTTCGAATCAGTTCTCAACCTTCTATCCATTCCCAATTTTGGAGGGCAGTGAAATTAACGTCACAGGCTCGGTTAGATTCCAGAACTCACTTGATACAAGGCCAATGGGTTCTGATTTCCAAGTCCGACTAAATCTATCGGGATCCCTCTTACTGCTGGATTCCTATGACGATGGAGTGTTCTCTGGAACATTTAGTACGCCAACCGGACTATCGGAAATCGCAGCATCTCCAGAACTGTTCAGAATTGGACCACTATCAGGTTCTATAGGCGGCGAAGATACATCTGGCCAACCACCGATTGTGGTTATGGTCAATGACTACACCCCTCCAACTGCAGGACCACTTCAGGTAATGACCCCATCTGGTTTGCAAAATGCTAACGGAAAGGTCTGGGATCCGTCTCAATCACTCAGCCTGTATGTGACTATAGAAGAGCCACAGGCTAGAGGTGAAACATTAACCATGCATTACTGGAGAGCTGACTCTGATGATGCTAACTCAAACGGTATCGCTGAAGAAGAAGAGTATCTTTCACAAGTCCAACCACTTTCCGCTGGAATGACCGGTGAGCAACAGGTGAGTTTTGCTGGAATTGATGTTTCTGGACAATCTTTCAACAGTCCGGTTCATATTTATCTTGAAGGGACCGATTGGGCAGGCTTGAGTTATCAGGAAGGCGGGACCGGTGGCGGTCCAGGTGCCGATAACTCTTGGGCTAGTGTAATCGTGGCTACCGATGAGCCTACTGAAATTGTAAACAATGGATTCAACCTAGACAGATACACAGGATATCTTCTTGCAGGAGTCCCTCACACCTTTACTATGCAGATAAGCGAACCTAATGGCTTGCAAACCTTGGATAATATCACCATAATGCTATGTGGGGATCGCCTAGATGACAATCTAGGTGAGGTTTCCTACAATCCTGGTACTGGTGAGTTATGGACTGCAGACGATTCTATGGTGTCTCCATTAACTGTACAAACACAGCAAATCACCCCAGCGGTTATAGAACTCGCAATGATGTTTGAACTATCATGGGAATACCCATGGGAAGAAGGTCAATTTGGGTGCAAACCAAGTGTCAGCATCATCGATGAGATTACTGAAGTCGCATATGTAAATAACATCGGAGAGTTGACTTGGGTACTAGATAATTCGCTTGTTGCCGTAACTTCTGGAATGTCTGATTTGACACCTCCAATAGTAGTTACAGAAGACGCTCACCTCTACCTAAGGCAAGGTGATGAATTCGAGATGACCGGTGAAGTATTCTATGCCGGTTCAGGAGAAATATTCACTGAAGTTCCTGATGACTTACAAGTAGAGATGACCTTAGTTTATGGTACAGAAGTCATTAGTTCTCTTGCGGATGTTAGTGAAGAGGGAGCATGGTATGCTTCGATGACGCTCCCGATGCGGGCTCCCTTCAATCCTACAATGAATGTAACCACAACTGTCCTCAATGTTCCAGGAATGGGAACTACCTCTACAAATACCGACGGTAAAATCACAGTGGACAGTAAATCCCCAACTGTTCTATTCGATCAAATGAATTATCCTGATTCATCCCTGACTGTATTGGAATCTGATCTTCTCGAAGAAGTTCTAGTATCTTTGACCATTGTTGATGAAATCGGTATGCCTGATTCCGATATTGAAGTCGCTTGGATTTACCTAAGAGATAACCAACCGGTTGCAGGTACGGAAGATACCGGCAGTCTAAGCCTGTTGTTGGTCGAAGAAGGAAGTCAGGTATTCCAAGGAAAGCTCGACTTTACACCAAATCTTGAAGGATTTACAATTGAAAATGGCGATAGGATCATGTTCTGGGTAACTTCAACCGATAAGGCTGGAAATGAAATCCAAGGCTTGGGTAGTGAACAATCCCCAAGAGCGGTTGCTCTGAGAGTGATGGAGTTCAGTCCGTCCCTAGACAACGTTGTTGTTACGCCAAAGGATCCTCTCCAAGATACAACTGTTGTAATCGAGACTTATTGGTCCAACAGCGGAAAGAGAGATGGTACGATAGAGATTAACCTCTACGAACTTACTGGAGACGGAAAGTGGGAAACAGAATCAAATGGTATGGAACTAGAACTGTCTGCTGAGACCTCATCGGTTTATGCCAGATTCGAATGGGTTGCTGGAGCACCAGGACAACCTGTATTGTACATTATTGTTGATGATGACTTTGACAATCCTGCACATCCTATAAGCGGGTTAGTTGTACAAGCACCGATTACCGATGAAGGAGCTGATGAAGATATGATGGTATACCTCATTATGGGAGGCGTATTCCTCGTTGCAGTGGTAATGGTAGGATTCTTTGTTAGCAGGTCTAGGAGTGGTGATGATGACTATTACTACGACGATGATGACTCATATTACGAAGAGGATTACGAATACGATGATGAAGAATATGAGTACGAAGATGATGATTCCGAAAGCGAATGATATCATGCAATATTCATAGATTCGAAATACATCTGAAGTATATGCGAAACACAATTTAGCCGACAGGCTAACCTGTGCAGTTTATAGACCCCAGAATTCCGAACTTTTGTTTGAGGGGAACAATTCTCCTCGATGGGGGATGGGGACTTGGACCAGCATAGCGATGAGGTTACTGTGGAAGAATTGAGAGGAGAATTAGAGGATTTGAGGACACTTGTTCATACACTTCTTACGATAATTATGGAGGAAGCTGATGGAGTTCAATCGGGCAATACTCCTCAGATTCCAAACCAACCAAAACGTGGATATTCGATGTGAGTCAATATTCCACAGGTTCTGGATCTATCGATCTCCAAATATACCAGACGCCCATAGTACGGTATGGTTTCCAATTTTCAGAAATCTCATACAACTGAGGTTTCTCTAATGCTTTTCCTTCATTGTATAATTTCTCCATACCCCTGATTAGTCCAATATCATCAATTGGAAAAACATCCGGACGCAATAAGGCGAAAATTAGCAGCATTTGTACTGTCCAGCGACCCACGCCGCGCAATTTTACAAGTTCTTCGATTACTTCTTCGTCGCTCATTTCATCCCAATCAATTTTACCAAATCCATCTATCCAAGCCTGAGAGATTCCCACAATATATTCCACCTTTCTGTTAGATAATCCTACTTCTTTGATTTCTTGATGGGGTTTTGCAAGTATCGATTCCGGTGTTACTTGACCTACAAAATCCTCGAATCTAGACCATATTGCTGAGGCTGCGACCACCGAAATTTGTTGTCCAACGATTGATTTTATTAATGTCGCAAATAGGTCGCCTCGACTTCTCAATGAGGGCTCTTCAAATTCTTCAATCACATCATTAAGCAAAGTATCTGAGGCTGATATTGCTTGTTTTGCGGAATCCCACCATTCAGGTGTCGAACCTGCATCAACCATGAACTTCTCAGGATATCATTCATTATCGTTTGACCGGTCGGGAGTTCATGGATCAAGCGCAAGTTTTCCTTGCAGCAGGCTTAGTCTGCACCATCGCATTCGCAGGTTTTGTATTGTTGGATTCTGAATCAAAGACCGATGGAATTCCGGATTGGGAGGTTTTGGAAGTCTGTCTAGCAGACCATAGTGGGAGTATTTCTCACATTCATGCAACTCTATCGATAACCATTAATGGAAATAATATTCTAATTCCCGACGAAGTTGGAATTACGGATGAAGTCTGTCCAGATGGAATGCGTGGTGTACATACTCACGACGATACTGGAAGGCTACACATAGAAACCCCTGGAGCTATGGACGCACCTGTTGGTGCTTTCTTTACAATTTGGGGGGAACAATTCGATGACACACATATCTTGAATAAAGTTGCAAACGACAATAATGAAGTCGTGATGTTCGTAAATGGTCAACAGAATTTCGAATACGAAAATTATGTCATGGAAGACGGCGATATCATTGAAATTGAATATCGTGAAAGACAGTGATGTCTTTTTTCTCAGCCTTTGATTACAGCAAATGGCCTTAGTCTTGCCACTGGTCTAGCCAGATTTGCTGCATTTGTGAGCGCAATTACCTCGTCCACATCTTTGTACGCCTCAGGGGCTTCTTCAGCAAGCACATTAGGGGTTTTGGCTCGAACATGAATTCCAGAAGCCTCAAGCCTTTCTCTAAGGGCTAATGAATCGACGGATTTTCTTGCTGCAGTTCTAGACAACTGCCTGCCTGCTCCATGGCAAGAGGAAGAAAATGCATCATTGGCCCCTTTCTTTGGCCCCGCTAAAACCCAAGATGCTGTTCCCATGTCGCCCGGTACCAAAACTGGCTGGCCAACACTCGAGAATCGGTTGGCAAGCTCTGGGTGATCTCCACCCAAGGCCCGAGTCGCCCCTTTTCTATGGACACAACATTTGCAAGTTTTACCATGAACAACATGTTCCTCGACTTTTGCTATGTTGTGACTAACGTCGTATACAACATCTAGTTCTCCGTCCGATCCGAGTTGCTTTCTAAGCACATTTCTCAATCTTTGCGTTAGTGCGGAACGGTTTGCAAAGGCGTAATTTCCAGCCGCTCTCATCGCATCAAGATAGGCTGCTCCTTCCCTACTGTAAATCGGTGCTGCTGCAAGTTGTCTATCGCGTAAACGATAATCCCAATCTTGAGCAACCCAATGGTCTCCATCGCGTTGATATTTACTCTCTATTGTTGCCACATGTTCACTACATACCTGATGCCCCAGTCCTCTTGATCCTGTGTGAATCATCGCGGTGACTTGACCTTCTCTCAAGCCGTATGCATTCGCTGCGACCGGATCTTCTATTCTATCTACTACTTGCAATTCAAGGAAGTGATTGCCTGAGCCTAATGTTCCAAGAGCCTTCATTCCACGTTTCTGAGCTCTTTCCCCCACATTTCTTTCCGTACTCTCCAGTAACCCATTGGATTCTATTGCGAGCAAATCTTCTGATTCACCCCACCCGATGTCGATTGCAGCTTTCGCCCCCTCTGAAAGAACAGAAGCCATAGTCGTCTCATCTAGTTGAACGCCACCTTTGCTCGTAGCACCAGCTGGGATTTGATTTGCAAGAGCGCCAACTAAAGATTTAGGCTCAATGTCTGTAATCTCCACATCTAGGGAACATAGACGAACTCCACAATTAATGTCGAATCCAACTCCTCCTGGAGAAATCGCACCTCCTAATTCACCTGCATTTACGTCGGTAGCCACGACTCCTCCAATTGGAAAGCCATAGCCAAAGTGCCAATCAGCCATTGCCCAAGCATCACCAACGATTCCAGGTATACCTGCAGTATTGCAGAGTTGCTCCGGGGAACGGTCATCACTATGAGCGTCCATATGCCTTTCATCTGAAATTAATACTGCGTCAGTGAGCATAGAACCATGTTTGGAGATGCGCATTCGCCCGTCTCCATCACTGTGAAGATGCTCACGCCAAGCAGCGCTCATGACAACTCGTGAAGCACCATTGATTTCAACGCGACGCAGCAGAATGAACAATTGCTTTCAAGACGACTTGTTCGATGGGTAGACTGTAGGGAGGGGCAGTGATGGCGTTCGGAGAGACCAATATTCCCTTTTGGGAAGAGTCAGGACACTCATGCAGAGTTTGTTCTGTCACTGGTCTCAGGTTTTGGTCACGAGACGAAAATCGTACAACTTCTGGTGATACGGTTGAAGACTCATACACGTTTATTGGCAATCCAATAATCAAGGGATTTCCCATGCGTGGAAAAGAATTGAAAGATGCCATGCGCGAGACCTTCCTCGATTACTTTGAGCAGAGAGGACATGCTAGAATAGACCCATATCCAGTATTAGCCCGATGGCGAGATGATATTCACTTGACCATTGCTTCAATCGCTGATTTCCAGCCGCATGTAACTAGTGGATTGGTGCCTCCACCGGCAAATCCTCTCGGGATAAGCCAACCCTGCATTCGATTAACCGATGTTGCTGCCGTTGGACGCTCTGGTAGGCATTTGACCACCTTCGAAATGATGGCTCACCACGCCTTCAATCGACCAGAAGATGGAGATGTGATATATTGGATCGATCAATGTGTTCGATATTGTGATGATATGCTGGTTAACACATTTGGAATAGAACCTGCTGATATTACCTATATCGAAAATCCGTGGTCCGGGGGCGGAAATGCAGGTCCGGCTCTGGAAGTCATTGTCGGTGGGCTGGAGTTAGCTACTCTGGTTTTCATGAATCTAGAGGAGCATGAAGACGGCGATGTCGAAATCAAAGGACTTCGATACAGAGAGATGCCTCTTCAGATTATTGACACAGGATATGGTTTGGAGAGGTTTTGTTGGGCTGCGGCAGGGACCTCTACAATTTACGAAGCAATCTATCCTGAGTCTGTCGGTTGGTTGAAGCAAATCGCAGGCTTTGATTCGATGGTTGAAGGATTAGGATTAGGTGTCGACACAGATGACTTGCTTGCTGAATTATCTCAACTTGCTGGAATTCTCAATATTGATGTTGGAACCGATGTCGACTCATTGTACCAGAGACTCGTTGAAAGATTGGGAGACGGTGGCGTGGACATTTCGGTTTCCGGCCTAAAACGCCTTACTGAGCCTCTTTCGTCGATTTATGCAATCCCTGACCATATGCATGCAATTTGCAATATGCTAGGTGATGGCTTAGTGCCTAGTAACGCAAAAGCGGGCTATCTTGTTCGAATGATGGCGCGTAGAGTTTGTAGAATGAAGGGAGATTTAGGCGTCGATGTCTCCCTTCGAGATTTGGCTGCACACCACATCGACACTCACCTCGATATGGATGGATTTGTCCAGAGTAGGGATGGAATTCTCATCATTCTAGATTTGGAAGAGGCTCGATATCATGAGATGTTGAGAAAGGGTGAAGCTGCGGTTAGAACTGCACTTAGAGAACTTCCACAAGATGCTTACAATGCACCTGATGAGGTGCTATTTCGTTTAGCAGAAGAAAGAGGCCTCAATCCAGAAATGGTAGTTTCCATTGCAAGAAAATTAGGTTGGGAGAATCTCTCTGTTAGAGTAGGCTTCGCTGCTGATATGGCAGCTAGAAATGCAGAGAGAACAAAGGCCGCTGCAAAGGGTAAAGAAAAGGGCCATATTTTCCAAACGGACTTCCCCCCCACTCGACAGGATTACTATTCAGACACAAGTCAAACTGAATTCAGTGCAGTGGTCCTCGATTGTAAGCCATTAACAAACACACAAATCGACTCACTAAATCTATCCTCAGAGGTTGTGGAACCACCTACTCATTCTGTTGTTTTGGATAGTACTCTATTCTATCCCGAGGGGGGCGGTCAACTGGGCGACCAAGGAAGTTTAGGAACCGCAAGAGTGGTCGATACTAGAATAGAAAGTGGAGTAATTTATCACCTGACTAATTCCTCCGTCGAAGAGGGAGATATTACTGGACAAATCGATTGGGGAAGAAGACGGCAACTAATGGATCACCACACCGCAGTCCACATTGTAGGCGGAAGCGCTCGTGCTATACTAGGTCCACACATTTGGCAAGCCGGTTCGAACAAGGGTGGACGATATGCAAGAATTGACTTAACTCACTACTCCAGACTTTCTCGGGATGATTTGGATAAGATTGAAGATCATGCAAATGACATCATCGCAAAGAATCCTGTTGTAGAAAAATTAGTTCTGGATAGAGCAGAAGCTGATTTGCAATTCGGCTTCGAATTATATCAGGGCGGTCCGCCCAAACATAGTCAGATTCGAATAATCAAAATCGGCGACCACGATGTGCAGGCTTGTGGAGGAACGCATCACGACAACACCGGTGAAGTTTCTGAACTTCGCATCATCCGGTCTAGTCAAGTCCAAGACGGGGTCGAGCGTCTGCAAATCGTGGCAGGGGAGACGGCACGCGAGCACGCGCGAATTCAGGAACGCCTCTTGAACGAATCAAGCGAAGTCCTTGGGGTGTCTCCAGAGGACCTTCCAAGTGCGGTTTCTCGTTTCTTTGATGAGTGGAAAACTCAGCAGAAGAAGATTGAATCGTTGGAGGCCGAAATCGTCAGACTGCGGACCAGTGGAGGGGGCGATGGCGCCATTGAAAAGGACGGAATTCGCTATGCCGTTATGGAAGTTGATGGCGATATGAAAGCAGTTATGTCTATGCTAAGCCAATTAACACGAGATCCTCAAAATCCGACTCTAGCAGTTCTTGGAACTAGAGATGGAGGTGGGAAACTAATCGTCGCCAGCACTGAAGGATCACTCGCGGCTGAGAAACATGATGCCACAGAAATTCTTGCCGCCATAGCCGGACACATAGATGGTGGCGGAGGAGGGCGACCGACAATGGCTCAAGGCGGCGGTTCAAACTCGGATGGCATACCCGATGCATTGGAAGCCGCTCGTAATCTACTCGGGTTGTGAGAGAAATGGTCGAACAAGTCGATGTTTCTGCGCGTGCCGCTGCAATCGAATATGCGATTAGAGATGTAGTAGTTCCTGCCGTTGAGTTGGAGAAACAAGGTCATAAAATTATTCGGCTTAACATTGGAGACCCATTGGCATACGAAGGATTACCAACTCCTGAACATATGATTTCTGCCTACAAACAGGCATTGGATGCTCAGGATAATGGCTACGGACCTTCATACGGAATTCCTTCCCTTAGGCAGGCGATTGCCAAAGCTGAATCCGGCAAAGGCTGGGATTGTTCAGAAGATGATGTGTATGTTACACACGGAGTAACCGAAGCCCTGCAAATAATCTTCGCCGCATTTCTAGAAGAGGGGTCAAAGGTACTAGCTCCAGGCCCCCATTATCCCCCCTACATGGCTTATCCTCAGATGTATGGCGCTAGCACAATTGAATATCGCCTCAATCCAAACGATGGCTGGCGAATTGATCTGGAAGATATCAAAGCCAAGATGGATGATAGTGTTCGTCTACTAGTGTTAATTAATCCAAATAATCCTACAGGAAATGTACTAACTTCTGATGAAATAGATGCATTGCTAGAGATTTCAAAAGAATACCCTAAGTGTACGATTATTGCTGATGAAATCTACGATGCACTTGATTTCACAGGCAAACTTTGCTCTATAGCCTCAAGATCGAAATCCTCCCCAGTGATCGTTCTAAATGGGGTTTCTAAGGTCTACTTTGCTCCAGGTTGGCGCATTGGCTACATGGCATGGCATGACCCTGAAGGACGCCTAGAGTTGGTTCGCGATGGAGTCGAGAGATTACTGAGAAGTCGCTTGTGTGCTTCTACTCCCGCCCAACATGGCTACTTGGCTGGATTAACCGATGAACACGATTGGCTAGAAGGGCATCGTTCCAGAGTGAAGCAAAGATTGGATTATTGCAAGGATAGAATTTCACAGATAGATGGACTGGAGTGCGAATCACCAGGAGGTGCCTTCTACCTATTTGTCAGGATTACAGATGAATCCGTAACTTCAGACAAACAATGGGTTCTAGATCTCCTCCACCAACAACATGTACTGGTTGTGCATGGCTCTGGATTCTCTCCTGAATTCGGTTCCGGACATTTTCGTATGGTCTGCTTGCCTCCCATCGAAGTATTATCAACAGCCTTCGACCGAATTGACAAATTCATCAATGGATGATCGCATGGGATTTTTTGATTTCCTCAATCGAAATAAATCTCCATCTGACCCTGTGGAAAGCATAAAACAACGATGGTTATACCTTTCTAATGGATTGATAAAAGACAATGATTCCTCAAAAATCAATCATTACGGTGCTAGATTCTCCGCCCATGGATTTGAGACATGGTTCTTGGGTTTAGAACAGAGGCTAGGTCAGAGTTTAGGCCGTAGATTAGCCCATGCGGCTTTAGAGCATCAAGAATTTTTCCTGAAAAATTCTGGTGTTAAAATCCCCTCTACTAGAGATCCTAATAATTGGACGGAAAATTCACTAGATTGGCAAACAAGAGGTCTAGGAGCGTATAGAAAATTAGAGGATGAGGACGAAGTTAGACTACTTGTTGAAAATCCCGCCTCATCTCCGATATGCTCGGGTTTACTTACTTCAGCATGGGAAATTGCTACAGCAAAACGTCACCGTTTTGTTTGGTCTCAGAGTTCTCAAGAAGGTCTAGTTGTTAGTTTGAATCTTGACCACAAGGACTTACCAACCCCTTCCGAACAAATCCTTCTCTGGCCAAATTCAGATAGTGATTCTGTAAATTACGAATTAACAGAAGAATCATGGGAAGACCTAAGGGTAGAATCTCGAGGAGTTTGGTCAATAATGAATGAAAGAAAAATGATTATTCATAGAGACATGATATTAAGATTTGAAGAGTTTTGCCTTCCATACATATCCACCATTGAATCGGGAAGGCAAGATATCGAATGGCCAATTGAAGATGTCGAGCGTAAGTTATGGTGGACATCAGCGGCTGATTCAATGAGGCAAATGCATTTTGATTCCGGCTTACATATTTTAATTTCAAAGCCAGATGATTGGATTGGAATAGGGCGAAGACATCTGTCCATGAATGGTCTAGGAGCGGTTGAATCTGCAGAGTCATTTGACGAACACGGAGGTGTAAAAATTACCCTAAAAAATACGTTTCATCCGGCAATTTCAGGAGGGGTATTATTGGCTTGCTGGGAACGTGCTCACGGAAGGCGTGGAAAACTAAAGTGTAGATTTAACAGTGGCTCAGTAGACTTATTTTTGTCCTCATCTGTTGATATAGCAGACTGACGTTAGAGATGCGTTATCGCTGAAACATTATATCCATGACTTGAGTCAACAGAGCAACCCCGTAAGGGGTTGGGTGAGAATTTTGGCTTTGAATCACAATCAATACGCAGTCGCGGCGATTGCCGTGACACTATGTCTAGCAGGGTTCTACACAATAATTGACGCAGGACTTTCGACTACCGAATCAGGTGGATTCGAGCCCGCTGGATCCGATGTTATAATCTCAGATGCAGAGGCCCAACAGACAGGTAGAGATACTGATGGAGACGGCCTTCCAGATAGGATGGAACAGACTCTTTATGGTACAGATGACAATAATCCCGACACCGATGGGGACGGCTTAGAGGACGGTTGGGAAGTTGCTAACGGATTGGATCCTTTGGACAGTGGTGAGCCAGATGATCGTGATATTGAAAATACGAATGCTGATGGAGAGGATGCTGGTGAACAAAATGAAACATTCCCAGACCCAGACAACGGTCCATATGGTGACCCAGATAGGGACGGTCTAACCAATGAACAGGAAGCAGCTATTGGAACAAACCCGACCGCTAGCGATAGTGACGGCGATGGTTTGAATGACCGCTGGGAATCACTTTACACTGAAACTGTACAAACTCCACAAGGACCTGTGACTCTATTAGACCCATTAAATCCAAACTGGGGGTGCCCTTTACTTACACCTCAAGTTGAGGCTGAAATGCAGGTAATCATTGGTACTAGTACCTGGAATTCTCTACCAGTTGGTCCAAATGGCGATCATTCCTGTGATTCAGTTCTAGATATCGACAGGCAGGGCCCAGATTCATTACCGAATTATCTTGAGGAAATATATGACACCAATCCGCTAGAAGAAGACAGTGATGGTGATTTAATCCCAGATAGAATTGAGGTCGGTTATGGTTCCCAAGAATTACAAGTTCACTGTGGCGTTCCTCAATTCGGAACCACACGGTTGGACGCACCATACACTGATTTGATGAGTGGAGTTGGCGATTTAACTTGGTTCAATGAAGACATGGATGGCGATGGCCGTCTAAATGGACCAGGTGATTGGGACACAGATGGCGATGGGATGCCTGATGGATTCGAGTATTGTTACAACACTCTGCTAAATCCAGCGAATTCCACCGACGCCTACGGCGATGGTGATGAAGACGGCTTGAATAATGTCGAAGAATACGAGGTGGCTTACACCTGGGGTGCAGTCAATTTCACCAATCCATTAGTCGCTGATACCGACAGTGATGGTATGCCTGACGGATGGGAGTATAATAGCGGCATTCATCCTAACGACGGTAGCAACGCAGAAGAAGACCCTGATTTTGATGGATATGATGCAGATGGAGATGGAGCCGTTCGCTACACTGATTTGGTCGGTATCTCCACAGTACACAACATTGTTGTGGAAATCGGAGATTTCGTACAGGTTAATCGTACTATAATGTGGGTCAGAACAGTTCAGGACAGCCAATATGTCAACATCCCCGTCAAAACACCAACCGAAGGATATGTTTACGCAATCAACGTCCAAGTAGGTCAAGAAGTCACTAGCCGTCTCCAAGACCTAGCAATCGTTGTTGAAGATCATGAGCGATTTACCAACCTAGATGAATATCGAGCTAAATTTAGCCCTGACACCGATTTTAACCAGCCAGAAGAAGATTGGGCAATTTTGGGACGTTCAACAGACCCATTAGTTCAGGACACTGACGGTGATGGCCTGATTGATGGTATCGAAGTTATTGGCTGGACCATTAGAGTCGTGGATATGGGAGTTCGAGATGTTACCGTTTATTCAGATCCAGGAGTTTACGACACCGATCGAGATGGATTGTCTGATTCTACTGAATATTATGAAACATTCACCAATGCTAGCGATAGAGATACTGATAGTGATGGATTGGAAGACTTTACTGAAGCGGTTGACGGATTTATGTGGAATGGATCGGTTTACTTCACGAACGCCTCAATGTTTGATACAGATAACGATGGTTTGAATGACGGAGAAGAGGTAATCAATGGTCAAGACCAGTACATCACTCACGCAAATAATGCAGATACTGATGATGATGGACTTTCAGATGGAGGAGAGGTCCTGTATATTCCTCGACCTTGGCAATCTGCAACAAATCCATTGGACAATGATACCGATGACGATGGCCAACCGGATGGTTGGGAGATGCAGGTATTTTCAGTACAGCAGAATACAAATTCACACAGTCTTTGGATAACCACTCAGAATTGGTTACCAATCGGATGTACAAGTATGATCGAATGCGGCCTTGGTCCAGGCGGATGGGTTTGGGATAGTTACCTCAAAGGTTTCCAAACATCTGGGGATCGTAATGGTGATGGTATTCTTGATCCTAAATATTTCATTCACGAGATGAATTTGACTGGATTTACAATCCCGAGTGATGGAAGATGGGCTCTAGACCCGTCATTCGGTTCTATGCCTGACTCTAATTTTGATATCGATAATGACACCCTTCTCAATGCTCTAGAAGCTCCTGATAGGTGGGACACCAACCCTGTTGATGACGACACAGATGGTGATTTACTAGCTGATGGTTGGGAGGTATCTGCATCAGAGAGAGCGATTAGCTTGGGTCTGGTTGACAACAATACCCTCGATGCTCTTGGTGCAAGAGGGCCAATGGATCCGAGAATGCCAGATTCCGACTTAGATGGTATTGATGACGGCTCCGAAGATTTCGATGATGATGGTCTGAATAGGACGCATTTACTGAATAGGTATTGTCCGGGTTGGGATGATCAACAAAATGCTGAATGTCACATTGACCCAACGACCGATAAGGGAGGTCGTTTCTATGATGACTTGGAGAATTATACAAATTACGAAGAATTCCAAAATAAGACCGACCCTGTATTAGCTGACACGGATGGAGATGGATGGGCTGATGGGTCTGAGGTTTACCACCAAGATCATGACAATGATGGAATGTGGTCTGGATGGGAATTTTACTTCGATTTCGACCCATTCGATGCCGCAGATGCGTTCGTTGATTCCGATGGTGATGGCTACAATAACAAGTGTGAAAATAAATGGAATACAAATCCAAAAGACCCTACTAGTTTCCCCAGTCAAGGAGAATTGTGTACGAACGATTAGTTCGTATCCCTTAGGTTTCATCACATAACACCCTCTCCGAGGTATTGGTGAGAATATGTCTTGGTGGGTAATGCCTACTACTGCAGATATTGGTTTTAGGGCTTTCTCAGATAGCCCAACAGGGATTCTTAGGGAATCTGCTCTTGCCTTGCAGGGAATCCAACTTTCTGATAGAGGATTAGAATATCTTGACGGACACATACGTCACGTTGCTGAATGGAGTATACCGTTTGGTAGTGCAGATATTGAACGCACTCTCGTCAGATGGTTGGAAGAGGTATTGTACAATTCTTATGTCGAAGATAAATGGCTGGTAGAATCAGAATTATCGCTTGACGAGGAATATCTCCGAGCCCAAGTGTTGTGGGTTGAATCTAGAGACGTTGAATTGGAAATCGAGGTCAAGGCAGTAACTCTCCATGACCTTGTTGTGAGAGAAGTAGGTTTGGGAGAGATTGTCGATGGAGTTGAGGGTGTACCTTCTTTTGAAGGACCTGGCTGGATGGCACAAGTTGTATTGGACATTTGAAGAGATTAAGCTAATCCTTCCCAAATATAGAATATGCCACTAGCGACTATTCCAATCATTACACCATCATGGATCCATGTTGATTTCAAAGCCTTCAACCACCTTTTCCCAACCCTAACTCCAATGATTGCCGAGACGACTAGAACCAGCGTAATTTGGGAGTGTGCTAGTAGTTCCTCAGGTCTAAAGATAAGATAAACAGGAATTCGGGAGAGATCTACGCATAGTGCAAGAATACTCGCAGTAGCGGCATAAGCCATTTTGTCGGGTAGTCTGCGAGTAAGGAACATCGCACGCAGAGCTCCTTGGTGACCAGACAACCCACCCATGAATCCTGAACCAAATCCGCCGATTCGGTCATTTGCTTCTGGAATACGATATCCGGTCCATTTTTCTGATATTGTCAGTATTGGCAGAATAATCAAAAATAATCCGATTATTACCAATAAAGGATTTTGAGGCACTTCATTCTGTAAAATGGCCCCTAACACTGCACCAATAACTAACCAAATTCCATAATGCTTGAAGGCGGTTAAATCCACAGAATCCCACATACTCCAGCATTTTGCGGCGTTGTGTGCACCATGTACAACTGCAACTACTGCAACAGCCTCATGTGGCGGCATTAGTAGCAAGGCGAATGGAGTAAGCATAGTCGAAAGCCCAAAACCGGCTGGAACCGTTAATGCAGCAGCAAAGAAGGCGCCAATAGCAGCGATTACTAGGATTTCATCCACATCTGTCTGTTAGCAATTTAGGATGTAGGCTTTTGCCCACAAGAATCTATGGAATATTGATTATTCCTCAACATTGAATCTCTGATAAACTTCATTGGTAGTTTGAGTTACTCGAATAAATGTGGTACATTTTGGCAAGTCCTTGATTCGCCGAGCACCTACGTATGAGCATGCAGAGCGAACACCTCCAAGGATAGCCTGAACTGTAATTTCCAAAGCCCCTCGATAAGGGACTCGAACCTCTTTACCTTCTGGAGCCCGATGCTTTGCAACTTCCCCATAGTGAGTTTCCATAGCCTTGGCGCTAGACATTCCGTAGAATGACTTGTACTGTTTTCCATTTTCTCCAGTGACGAGTTCTCCACCCGATTCATCATGGCCAGCAAACATCCCGCCTAACATTACGAAGTCGGCACCGGCTGCGAAGGCTTTGGCTACATCGCCAGGACTTGAACAACCTCCGTCGGCCATAACGTGTCCAGCCAAACCATGTGCGGCGTCTGCACATTCTGCAATTGCTGAAAGTTGAGGATAACCGACACCTGCTACCTTTCGAGTTGTACATACTGACCCCGGTCCAATTCCAACTTTGACAATGTCTGCACCTGCTAGAATTAACGCTTCAGTCATTTCTCGGGTTGCGACATTACCGGCGATAATTATTGAGGATGGGAATTCATTCCTGACCCTCTTTACGAAATCCAAAAACACCTCTCGATAACCATTTGCAACATCAATACAAATCAATTTCGTACCTGAATTAGTACCCATCTTGCGCTTTAGTAAATCAAACGAATTATCGGTTGAGCCACAGGTGACAGCAACGTATTCTGGGTCAATTCCATCATTCCAAGCAGCTGCATAATCTTTGGTTGAGTAGAATTTTTGCATACAAGTCATCATTTGGTGTTTTTGTAATTCTGTAGCCACGCTGAATAGTCCTGTAGTATCCATATTGGCAGAAACAATTGGTACGCCGGTCCACGTAGCATCGGAGTGGCGAAATGTGAATTCGCGAACCAAAGTAACGTCCGATCGCGAAACCAGCGTACTGCGCTTAGGTCTAATCAATACATCATCAAAAGTGAGCTTCACATCGTGTTCTACACGCATCTGAACCTTACTACTCCAACGAAGGTCCATTTAAGACCGTTCTGACAGATTCTATATCCGTTGAAACTCTAATTGTTCTATGGTGCTCGTGCCGGGATTTGAACCCGGGTCGACGGATCGAGAGTCCGTCATGATGGACCGAACTACACTACACGAGCGTTTAGCACAGCGACTGAGGCTCTGTATTTGAAAACGATGGAGGGCATTTTTTTCGGTGGATATTCACTTTCACTTTCACTTTGCACTCTTCAGTCTTCATTGATATGCTGATCGAG
>DAPQ01000062.1:0-720 GCA_002502175.1 Euryarchaeota archaeon UBA19
GTCCAGTGCCTCGCTCTCCCCTCCTGGGAAGTACGGCTCACCAGTGCCCAGGTCATCGACTCTCTGGGAAATCTCCTCCTTACTCACGACAAAGCCCGATAGCGACTCGGAACCCGTAAGAGAATCGAACTCCGCTGTTTGGAATTTTACCCCCTCTGCGGGTCCCAGTGGTGGGGGGACCAGATATCCGTCGGGCCCATCCCCCAGATTCCGACTCATGATGGCCCCGATGTCGTTCGAGGATTTGGGGTCGCGGAAGCCCGGTTTCGTGACCGCCTCCTCTATATCGAGGATTGTGCTCACGGAGGGGAAGACCTTGGTCCGGACGCCCCTTTCCGAGACGGACAACTCGATTTCCCCGATTTGTTCCCTGCTCCTCGGGTCAGCCTGATAGTCGCTCAACAGCCATCCCGTTGACCCCAGCTCCTCGGCAAGCAGAGGGATGGCCTCTTCCGGTCTGCCCTCAAGCACCAACAGTCTAGCGGAGTACTTCCTACGCAACCTGTCGTCCAGGTCCGTGAGAGAGTCGTACAGGAATCGCATCCGATTGAGACCGATATGGCCTTTCTCGCCCATGTCCCGGCCAGTGTCCAGCACGAAGATCGGGATCACCGAGTCGATCTCTTCTGACCTATGGGCCCAGTCAAGGATGGGGTTGTCATGCACCCTCAGGGTGCTCCTCAGCCAGACGATCGCAGTGCTCATGGGACGAACTCGCTA
>DAPQ01000062.1:1047-14040 GCA_002502175.1 Euryarchaeota archaeon UBA19
ACAATGCTGAACGGCGATATTTGGACTTGTGTCATTGGAATCAGTCTGAATCACTGCGCCCGAGACGGGTTCGACCACACTTCCTCGAGCCTCTTCTTTCCAAGGATTTAATTCGAGATTTAATTAATCCTAAAGAAGATACAACCATCGTTTGGGTTGAGCAGCCGTATCATCTCGAAGTTTCGAGACGAATACGGAACTGCCCAAGCCCATGGTTACGTAGTCCTGATATTTTCACACATCAAATTCAGCGTAGTCTGCGACCGGCTATCATCAATGCACCGATGACTGCCAATGCAGCGATTCCTGCAGAGAATCCAGGAGTGTTGTTTGACTCCTCTTCTGGCTCTACGATGGAACCTTCGCCGACCACAATCTGTCCGGCCATTCCGGAGGTAGCGTGCGGCTCACAGATGTAGTTGAATGTTTGATCGATGTCGAAAGTATATCTGTAATCGACTGTTGTCATTGATTCACCGCTGTATACACCACTCATGTAACGAGTAGTGTCGCCTTCCTTGGCGATCTGTGCTACATTATGTGCCATGGATTCGTCATTCCAAATCCAACACACAGTTGCTCCTACATCGACTTCGACGTACGGCTTATCATAGGCTAATCCTGTGTCGTCGATTCCAATGATTACATCACACTCGGATGTATCGACTGCATCAGCAGGAGGCATCAGAACCTTATCGATGACGTGAATAACGCCGTTTGATGCTGGAACGTCAGCCAATATGACATTGGCATCGTTGACCATTACACCTTCACCAACAGAGAAAGTCAAGTCGTCGCCATTTACTGCTGCAGCAGCCAAACCATCGGTTACTGCGGAGGATGGAACTGCACCAGACACTACGTGGTAGAGTAGAATATCTGTTAGAAGCGCCTTGCCCTCTTCATTATCGAGGGCTGTTAGATCGATTCCTGCCTCGGCAAATGCATCGTCTGTCGGTGCGAAAACCGTGAATGGGCCATCACCCTGTAAAGTTGACACAAGCTCTGCTTGAGCGAGTGCGGCTACTAACGAATTGTGGATTGTTGTAGCTTGGGCGGTCATGGCAATATCTACTGCTGGAGTCCACATGTAAGCCTCACATTCTGCTTGACTTACCATAGTGAAGGTGTGAGTTACTAGGTTGTAACAACCAGTGAATGTCTGACCATTCATCTCGTAGTTTTCGTAATATGCGTAAGCCATACACTCATCGAAGGACGCGCCAGCCGCGATTGTATGAGTGTACATGTTGTAGCATACGTCACCATCAGCTTCCGTTACCGGTACTGGAGGCATTAGCACCTTGTCAATGACATGAATTATTCCGTTGCTTGCTTGGACATCTGCTAGTATGACATTTGCGTCGTTTACCATTACTCCTTCACCGACTGTGAAGGTCAAGTCATCGCCGTTTACTGCTGCTGCAACTAATCCATCAGTAACTGCAGAGGACGGAACTGCACCAGATACAACATGGTACAGAAGAATGTCTGAGAGTGTAGCCAAGCCCTCATCGCTGTTCAGAGCATTCAGGTCTATTCCTGCTGCGGTGAATGCATCATCGGTAGGAGCGAAGACTGTGAAAGGACCTTCTCCTTGTAATGTGGACAATAGGTTTGCTTGGATTACCGCGGCGACTAGGGAATCGTGAATTCCAGTTCCCTGGGCGACTGTTGGAATATCCACCAAATCGGCAGGAGGCATCAGCACCTTATCGATGACGTGGACAATTCCGTTACTTGCTTCGACATCAGCAAGAATGACATTTGCATCGTTTACCATTACTCCTTCACCGACTGTGAATGTCAGATCGTCTCCGTTCACTGCAGTTGCAATCATTCCATCAGCTAATGCGGATGAAGCGACCGAGCCCGATACTACGTGATAGAGTAGAATGTCAGTTAGGGTAGCCTTTCCTTCATCAGTATCCAGAGCGGCCAAGTCGATTCCAGCGGCTGTAAACGCATCATCAGTAGGTGCAAAGACTGTGAAAGGGCCTTCCCCCTGAAGAGTAGTCAATAATTCTGCTTGAACTACCGCGGCAACTAGTGAATCATGGATTCCAGTTCCCTGAGCTACTGTAGGTATATCCACCAAATCAGATGGCGGCATAAGCACCTTATCGATGACGTGGATTATTCCATTAGACGCGATTACATCTGCTGTGGTAACTGTAGCGTCACTTATCATCACAGTGCCGTCAGTCACGGAGAAAGTTACGTCATCACCGTTGAGCATTGTCGCTGTCATTCCATCAGTAACCTGTGACGAGTTGACGGCTCCCGCGAGCACATGGTAAGTTAGTATGTCGACCAGTGTCGCGATTTCATCATCAGTGTTGAATGAATCTAGATCGATACCGGCAGCGGTGAACGCATCATCGGTTGGGGCGAACACTGTGAATGGTCCATCTCCAGATAGTGTTGCAACCAGATTTGCTCGGTCTAGAGCTGCGACCAAAGAGTCGTGGATTCCGGTTCCGGCGGCATTCGACGGGATATCTTCCTGAGCTGTACGCTGGTCCGCGATAGCTGCGGGAGAGGCAAACAACATGGCGGTCATTAGCAGAGCGAGAAGTGCTGGTTTAGCATTCATAATGCCGGCCGATTTCCTTTGACTTATATAGCGCTGTAATCACTTGGAAAAACAATAATTCTGAACTGGAAATTATCACCTGCGAAATCTGAGAAATTTTCGGAATGATAACATGTCTTTATATCCAACTTCTGCACGCGGCCAGCCATGGAGTCACTTAATTCCAAGCCTAACAGACGAACGAGAAGAGTAGCCATTGGTTCGAGCATAGCACTTGCTGTAATGTTCCTACCAACTGTGGCTGCTGAAACCTCCACCATCGAGGCCACAGACTATGTTGCAGTCAGCTTCTGGATTGCAACTGCCATGATGCTTGCATCAACTGTGTTCTTTTTGGTTGAAAGAAATAATGTCCCTGAAAAGTGGAAGACATCGATGACAGTTGCTGCACTAGTAACTGGTGTTGCATGGTACCACTACACATACATGCGTGAACACTGGGTAATCACTGGCGAAAGCCCGTTGGTACTCAGGTACATTGATTGGTTAATCACTGTCCCACTACAGGTTGTAGAATTTTATCTAATTCTAGCTGCAATCGGAGTAGGTACTGCAATCATGTTCCAAAGACTACTAGGAGCATCTATTGTAATGCTAGTTGCAGGATACTTCGGTGAATCCGGAGCATGGGATGTATTCGGTGATTCAAGCACTGAGATTTGGTTCGTAATCGGAATGGCCGGATGGGCATGGATTCTCTACGAGCTATGGCAAGGAGAAGTCGGTGAAGCTGCAAAGAGCGGAAGCGCAGGAGTCCAATATGGATTCAATGCCATGAAGTGGATTGTAACAGTAGGATGGGCTATCTATCCTCTTGGATATATGATGGGTAATGGTTTCTTCGACGGTATGGGTACCGACGACATGAACATCCTGTACAACATTGCTGACTTGGTCAACAAAACCGCATTCGGTATGATGATCTGGTACGCTGCAAAGCATGACGAGTAATCGTTAGTACCAAATTAGCAAAGTAACGGAAATACGTAACCCGAGTGGTCGGTAATACCGGCCACTCGGGCACATTCTGATAATTATGAATCTGAAAGTCTCAGATACATTCCTCTTGAATTGGGTAACGTAGGTTTGAATCCCCATCTCTCGTAGAATCCATCCACATCAGCCATGAGATTGATGTAAGAATAGCCGGATGCTTCGCTAGTTATGTATTCCATTAGTGAATCCATAATCATAGTACCACCTCCTTGGCCTTGCCATTCCTGCTCAACTGCCATATCACAGATGTGAAACACGGTTCCTCCATCTCCTACAACTCTACCCATGCCAACAATCTCATTCGACTCGTTATGCCGGAGTAGAACTGAGAATAATTCTGAGCCAAGTCCTTTCGTGGCTCCACTAATCGTTCTTGGCCTCATTCCTGCCTTCTCTCGTAAACGCAGATATGTCTCAACATCAGGAACTGCTACTTCTATGGAAAACAGTCGATCACTTCCGGCCGAATTTCTTCTTTCTCTGGCCACCCTTTTGTTTGAACGATTTTCTCTGAGCTCTTTGTTGCCTATTGCCCTTGGCAGGTCCTTTCTTTGCGCCCTGAGATTCTGCTGACTTCGCCTCTTTCATTTGTTTTCGGAGGCGAAGTCCAATCGATTGTAGGACTCCTTCTTTCGAATCAGCGCCTGTCGAACTCAAAGCATCCTTTGTTGAAATCTCTAGCCTTCCTTCTTGTGTGAACGGACGTGCAGGATGGCTTGTCTCGGGCTTCCTTCGCATACGGGTAATTCCAGCAGCGCGGGCAGCCCAAGCAACAGTTTCCAGAGTAGGGGTTGGAATCGCTGCTTCCTTAGGCACACGGCGACCTTGGGAACGGCTTAATCGGGAGTCGAAATATCCCGTCCAAACCCACATCTCATCCTTGCGCGAAGACACGACTACCAGTCCACTCGGGGCAATGGTGCGACTTGAGGGCTTCGTGAGCCTCAGTCTTCCAGAAGTACACCTGAGACAGCGCCGTCCATACCTGGGCGGGAGGTGATTCGTACCTTACCAGCCTCAGTCTGAGCGATTGCTCCCTTGGTGATGATATTTCGACGAACGAAGTTCGGGTCTGCGTCATTCTGTAGAACGCTGGTAATCTTCGAGCGAGTGGTCTTGCCAGTCTTTGGATCGTTGACATTGACCGAAGTTGCTTGCATGACTCTGACTGTGGTTGAACCTGCGTGCTTTCTGTACACTTTGTTATCATCTTCATCCCCAATGAAAGCATATTGCTTCTCACTAGAAATTTCCTTTCGGCGCTTGCCTCGATAGCGGTTTGGTCGCTTCAAGCGTCCGCCGGTCGGCTTGCGTCGAGAGATACCATGCCATTGTGCCATGCGCCTCGCCGACCGACCACCCTTATTTCAATGGAGCGGAGGAAATCGTGATTCTTTCCGATGCGACCCTACGGGTCGTGTAGAGTAATTCACTCACCCAAATCTGCCGCTACTGACTCGATTTGAGCCATAAGTGCGGTGTAATCCTCCACAACTGGGAATTGAGGGAATTCGTCAATTACGTTCTGAGGTGGGCGGAACAGTATGCCTGCATGAGCTTCTGCTAGCATATTGGTGTCATTGTAAGAATCACCAACTGCTAAGGTGTTGAAATTCATTGCACGTAGGCCTTCCACTGTTACTCGCTTCTGATCTTCTAATCGGATTTTCCAACCTGTAAGCATTCGACTATACTCGTCAATCTCTAGGTCGTGGCAGTAGAGGGTTGGGCGGCCAAGCTTGACCATCATTGGTTCACCGAATTGATAGAAAGTATCTGAGAGAATCAGTACTTGCCATCTCGCACGGACTTCGTCGAGGAATTCCTTAGCCCCTGGCAATGGATCCATTGTTGCAATCACTTGTTGAATATCGTCGATTGTGATTCCATGCTCATCGAGGATATCGAGCCGGTAGCGCATCAACTTGTCATAATCCGGCTCTTCCCTAGTCGTCCTACGAAGTTCCTCTATTCCTGTTTTCTCGGCGACGTTAATCCAAACCTCTGGCATTAGCACTCCTTCGAGGTCGAAGCAGACTACCAGCATGATTCGTCGCCGTAGCCTGTCCGCTTCAAGATATTCTCAAGTATCGCTCCGCGAGGTTCATTGAGCGTGGTTTACTCCAAGCACGCGTGAGCGACAAGAGATTACGCCGCAGAACTCCAGTGAGATTCAAACAAATCAGAGATATTGCGGCAGAATTGTCAGCAAGAATTGCTGTAGATATCGACATTAAATCATCTTTCTTAGAGAAAGCAAATTTCGATAATCGTGACCTGATATTAGTTGACAAGACAGCATTAGCAATGCAGGTTGAAACCGATGATGGAAAGAAGTGGTTTCCAACATTAAGAGGAATACTCGCTTGGCAACCAGATGGTCGCTGGGCTGCAGTAGATCACGGTGCTATCCCATTTCTGATGAATGGGGCGGATTGCATGGGTGCGGGAGTGCAAATGGCCGACCCAGCGGTTACAGCGGGAGATTTGGTTTGGGTTCGTGATGAAGAGCATGGCAAACCATTGGCCTTGGGAATCGCTATGGTAGATGGTGAAGAAATGGTAGCGATGAGCAAGGGGAAAGCCATCAATACGCTACATTGGGTTGGAGATGACCTTTGGAATCTTGACCAATAATTACATCGTGATATTGAAATCAATGTAGTGATTCGAAGTACTATGCGAGTAGGTCTTGGTATTGCTGTGTTACTACTCTCATTTCCTTTGATATCTCTGAGTTCAGATTTTGCCGAGGTGCAAGTAGGTATTTTGACAAATTGCTGCTTTTCTGTTATGCTAGCAATAGGGGCGGCATTATTGCCAAAGTCATCAAGAAATAGGTAAGTTTTTCAGACAAAATAACTGAACCAAATGGCACATGGGTTCATTTGCAAGTTGGTAAGTCGATGTTCATGCGACAGTTCCTGGCCTTGCTGATGGTAGCGATGCTCGCCCTTTCAGTCAGTGGCGCCGGTGAAGCAGGTGTCAACGATTCCACATCAACTGAAGGAACTGGAATCGCATCGCTAAGTCATGCCGATATGGTCATAGAAAATACCGAATTCGAAATCTCGGTTACGCTGGATGAAGGAAACAACATAAGCAAAATCGAATGGATTACACAAGTCTGCATAAACACAGGTATTTGCTGGCCTCCGCAGAAGACTTTGTTAGTTGATTCTGGAGACGGACTTACCTTCACTGGATCCGTACTCATCGACGATTACGCAACATATGCCAATTGGCGCTTCGACATAACCCGAAGCGATGAGAGTACCGAGACTGTTCCAGAGTCTGGATTCGGGTGGAAAGTTTGGTCTGATTGCTGGTTTGATAACGGCACTTGGGGCGGACCTTCAACCGATTGTCAGGAGGAAAATGATGACTCATCACTACCCGGCTTTACGATAATTACCGCAATGGCAGGAATTGGAATAGCAGTTTTATCTAGAAAAAACGATGATTGAATAATGGATAAATCAGCGGGTAGTTGTGAGTATCGTAGATTGCCTACCAATCCACCTCCTTGAGAGGTGTCTAATACGTGAAGGGGCTTTAGTTGAAAATCCAAAATTCGTTCTTCACTGGATGAGAACAGCGATACGTCTGGATGAATGTCCAACATTCGATGTAGCAAGAGTTATTTCTAACGAACTTGATTTACCATTGATTATCTATCAAGGAATAGACGAACGCTATCCATATGCGTCCTACAGACATCATAGATTTCTGTTGGAGGGGGCAGCTGACGTAGAAATGCGCACCAAAAAATTCGCCATCAAACACCTAGTCCACGTGACTAGAGAGAACAACCGTAGTCCAGCACTTCTCGACCTAGCGAAGGATTCCGCATTTGTCGTTACAGATATGGTTGATTTAGAGCCCTGGAAAGAATGGACGAAGTCAGTAACTATGATAACATCTGTAGTGGAAGTTGATTCACATTGTGTACTTCCCAGACCTGTTTTTGGAAAAAGCCGTGATCGACCATTCCGATTTAGAAACTCAACTAAGAAGAAAATCTCCAAGCGATTAGAATTTGAATGGCCAAAATTAAATCTCAAAGTCAGAACTTTACCCGAAGACTGGGAACCTCCATTCGAACCGCTTAGCCCAGTAAAAGAACTGCAAAAGGATGGTGGGAAATCTATCCTTAGGGATTGTAATATCGATCCAACTGTTGTACCAATTGTGGATATGAAAGGAGGACATTCGGAGGCTACAAGCCGATGGGAAGAATGGTCCAAGAATAATCTTCGTAGTTACCATCGAAGAAGGAATAATGCGGCGGATAGAGAAGGTGTAAGCGGTCTTTCTCCATGGTTGCACTATGGAATGATTGCGTCAACTAAGGTAGTTAGAGATGCTAAAAAAATAGGTGGGAAAGGTGCAGAAAAATTCCTTGATGAAATGCTTGTTTTCCGAGAACATGCCCAACACCACGTCCACGATACAACAAATGCAGAATCATGGAATAACATTCCTACTTGGGCCAGGGAATCATGGAGTCAAAGATTCCCTAACTTTGCTAATCTTCCCAAACTGCAGATTGAAAGGGGAAATACTCGGGATCGAATCTGGGACGCAGCACAAAAAGGTCTAGTTCGGCATGGAGTAATGCACAACAATGTTCGGATGACATGGGGCAAAGCAATCGCAGGCTATCGTGCAAATCCAGAAGAAGCGATGGCTCTAGCCTTGGAACTGAATAATCGGTATGCATTGGATGGTAGGGATGCCAACTCAATAGCAGGGATACACTGGTGTTTTGGCCTATTCGATAGACCATTCGACCCACCAGGTCCTACCATGGGTAGAATTCGTAAGAGGCCAACTTCTAGGCATCTAGACCGTATTGATATTGAAAAATACGAAGATTGGACTACTGCTCCTACAAATTTTAAGAAATTGAATGTCGGGGTAATTGGAGGAGGTCTTTCCGGGCGATTTGCAGCTAGATTGCTGATGGACCTAGGCCATGATGTAACAATTTTCGACAAAGGTACGAGGGCGAGTGGCCGATTATCCAACAGACAAACAGAACAAGGCATATCATTTCAGATGGGCACTAGATACCTAGATTCTATTCCAAAATGGATGATGAGATACGTGAATGATTGGAAAAATAGAGGTTATGTGGATATCCAAAAGAATCGTTTGGCCCCTGCCAGACCATTTCCAGAATTACTGGAAAATATTGCTGAAGGAATTAATGTAATCCAATCAGTAAAAATTGAAAATATCAATCAAACACAAGATATTGTTGAACTATCTGGAACTAGAGAAGGTGAAAGTTTTGCCTCCACACACGACCATGTTATTTTGGCAATACCAATTGAACAGGCCCAAATCCTGACTAAAGATACAGAATTGGAATTATCTGGAGAAAGTGAATCATGTTGGGTCCTCTGGGGGCCTTGTGAAAGGGAGGTCGAAAAAATCCCTAAAGGATGGGAATTGAATTTCGAGATATCTGATGAGGGAATGTTAGAGATACGATTAAGTCCTGAAATTAGTGAACTACATCGAGAAAAAGATAAGCAACAAATGATAGAATATGTTACCAGTTCGTTAGGACTGAATCCCACCGATTGGAAGTCACATCGATGGACATATAGCAGACCTGTAGAAGGTCCTAGAAAAGTGATTACTAGTGCTAATATTTCAGTAATCGGTGATGCTTTTGGTAAAGACATAGGTACTGCTGGGGCGGCTTTCGATTCTGCTGCAAGATGCATTTCAAATTTGCATCTACATCCTTTCACTCCACAGGAATTCGATGCTGGGAGTAGACAGTCGAATCTTTCTTCTTGGACAAATTGATTGTACGTAGGTTTGATTTTCTGATTGAATCTAGAGGCGCCCATGGGTGGCGGTGCTAACGAAACAGGATTCATCGATTTGATCTTCGAAGAATTGACTCCAGAGGAGATGAATTCGAAAGCAGAGTCATTCTATCAAGAAATGAATAAGCGACGAACTACGCGGCATTTCTCAACACGCGAGGTGTCGCGCTCGCTTATTGAAGCGGCAATCAAAACCGCTGGAACTGCACCATCCGGGGCTCATTTACAACCTTGGACATTCGTAGCGATTTCTAATCCGGAATTGAAGCAGAAGATTCGTCAAGCGGCCGAAGAAGAGGAGAAGAAAACATACTCTGAACGGATGCCGGAAGCATGGTCTGAAGTTCTCAGGCCGCTTGGTACGGATGCAGTCAAAGAACACATTACGGATGCTCCTTGGGTAATCGTCCTGTTTAGGCAAAATAAGCGACTACGAGATAATGGAGAATGGGGGCCAACCTACTATTCTCAGGAATCCTGCGGAATCGCTGCTGGATTGTTTATCGCTGCAATTCAGAATATGGGATTGGTAACACTAACCCACACTCCTTCTCCAATGGGATTCTTGCGTGAAATCTTGAAACGTCCCGAGCACGAGCATGCGATGCTGTTGATGCCGGTAGGATATCCTGCGGATGATGCTCAGGTGCCTAACCTAAATCGTAAACCTCTAGAGGAAATCTCAGAATTTTTTGAGTGAATCAGAGGGTACCCTATGATTCATCGTTCTCTTTTTTTGTCGGATATGTTACCCAATATAATCAAGCCACCAAAGCCACCGATTATCAGGCATATCGCCGGAAAAGTGGTCTTCGCTAATGCTCCGTACGGCTCGATTAGATAACTACCAATCAGGAGCCCAATCAGCCCGGTTAGAACAGGAATAAGGTGATATGGCCAAGGAAGGTTATCAGCGAATCTCTCTTCCATGCATTGTCTGGCCGGGAGAATAACAATGAAGAAATTTTGTCAGTCGAAATTATTCATTTTTCGTCGCGAGGTCTAGCAAATCATTGATTGCACTCGGATTACGAATCACCATCTGACCAACGTATAGCAGGTAAGCAGCTAGCGGCAGATATAGCCCGAGAATAATCGGGTGAGGGCCTATTGTGAATAATGGAATTGAGTAACCAATTAGAGGAATCAGAACCCAAGGAATTAGGCCTCGATTCTTAGAATAAACCATTACGGGATATCCTATTCCACAGCCTAAAAGAAAGAAGACAACGGTCATCGCGGTTATGTCCATAGAATGTTTCGAGGGGCGTGAAGATTTAGTGTTAACTTGCCTTATCCAATGGCTGTACTGGTGGTGCTAGGAAAACTAACGCTATTCCTGAACCAACAATCAGCACTCCACCAGCCCAATCAGCAATACTGAGCGCCTCATCGAACAAAAAGAAGCCATACATTGTCGCGATAAGCACTGTACCATAGGAAAATGCACTTACCCAAGCTGCGTTGGCCTTGTGATAAGCCATAGTTATCCCTACTTGCCCCCCACCTGCTCCGATACCAACTCCTACCAATGCGGCAAAGGTATGGAGGTCTAAACTAAACAAATCTGGAGCCGCCTGAATAGTTGAGCCTGCGACTGAAAAAACTGCGAACCAAAATACAACTGAGGTGGCAGAATCTGTATTTCTCAATTCTCTGACATAGATGTATGCTAAAGCAGCAAAGAAACCTGAACCAAGTGCAAGCAAAGCATACGGCTCAACTGATTCTAAATTGGGTGAGACTATCAGTACAATCCCAGTAAATGCAGTAATTACGAGAGCGATTACAGAAGGCTGTACCTTCTCGGCAATTATTCTACCAGATAGTAATGCTACAAACAAAGGAGCGGTATATTGCAAGGTTACGGCTTGACCTAGAGGGATTTTTGCTAATGAAGAAAAATACAGAATCATCGCTGTTAGGCCGACTGCACAACGTAGGAACATCGTCTTTGAATCATTAATTTTCAATGATATTCCACGACTTAATGCAAAGGCAACAACTGCGAATGCTATCACAGCAGAACGAACCAAAATCACCATCCAAACATCGACACCATCCAAGTCACTTGTGTACTTGACCAAGGCATTCATCGTACCGAAGCAAAGGCTTCCGAAAATCATCCATAGCACAGCTACATGGGGTGTATCAACCGGGTCGGACAAACTCAGAGCCCCCAACGTGATTCGAGCACACTGGAAACTTGCTGGTAGTCCTGGCCACCATTGCTGTTAGGGTCATGAAGATGGATTGGTATGCCATGGCTGGGTGCTTCTGCCAACTTGATATTACGTCGGATTGCTGGCTCGATTAGTAATTCAGGGAATGCCTCCTTTACCTCACTTGCAACCTGTTGATTGAGCAAAGTCGGGGCGTGCATGGTAAGCATAACCCCGTCAACTCCCAATCTCGGATTTAGAAGGCCTCTAACCTCTCTAATTGTACCAGCTAACATGGCTAGTCCTTCGAGGGCAAAATACTCCGTTTGAACTGGAATAATTATTCCATCACTTGCGACCAGTGCATTGATTGTAACTATACCCAATGAGGGGGGAGTGTCAATAATTACAACATCATAATGCGGCAAAAGTGGGGCTAATGCCTCCGACAGCCGCCGTTCTCTACCAAGTTGTCTCAACATCTCTTGTTCTAGGCCAACGAGCGAGCGATCTCCTACGATTATGTGAACGCCATCAACCGCGGTCGCATGGCGACTTTCCACCGCACTCTCTGGATTGAGAATTAAATCTCGAGTGGTGGTTTTGACTCGACTCTTGTTTACTCCAAGACCTGTTGCGCAATTACCCTGTGAATCTGCGTCGACAACCAATACCTTGTGACCGCGTAAGGCTAATTGCGCAGCGATGTTGATTACACTCGTCGTCTTTCCAACTCCGCCTTTCTGATTGATGATGGTAACAACCCTAGCCCTACCATCAGGGGTGGGCCCTGATTTGGGCAACTCAAGAGGAGTTCTTGCCCGTGCTGTACTAATCTCATCAACGGAGTCTAAAGTCGGCAGCCCCTTGTCTTCGACCTCAGTGAATTCAGCATCGATAATCAGCGGTGCTGAGCCTGCCTCAGGCAGATCTTCCACCTCTCTATCAGAGGACATACGAGCGCCTTCGGCGCTCGGAGGGCTGTTCAATCTGCCGACACTTACGAACAATCCAAACGACTTTAGCGGACTGAATCCAATGCGCCGAGTCAGTTAGAGGGCGCCCAGAAATGATACCAACCTAGTAGCCTTGCATTCTCAGCATCCATAACACAAACAACATCGTGATTTCTGTTATTGCCATCCGTCCAAGATTTCTCTACATTGACGGTGACTGCACCTTCTCCCAAACTAATTGGAATTAAGTCGAAGATTTCGTTATCTTGAGTTACCGATAGTCTGTAGCCGTACTCGACGCCTTCTCCCCATCCTCCACTTCCATCATTGATGTGCATATTCAATCCTGGATATCTTGAGGATGAGAGTAATCTAGACTCCAATGAATTCATGGTTAATGTTTCAGGTATAGCGTTACGATTCCATTGAACTGTTCC
>DAPQ01000074.1 GCA_002502175.1 Euryarchaeota archaeon UBA19
CGCAAGGCGCTGACGCATGTTCCCTTTGGTGGCGCGAACTCTATTGTAGTCTGCGGTTTCACGGCCCGTCAAGTCCAAAGCGGTCACACTAGACCGCGGGGTCATAGTCCCGTAGTGTAGCGGTCCATCATCTCAGGTTTTGGTCCTGGGGACCCTGGTTCAAATCCGGGCGGGACTACCATCAAACAAGACCGCTCATTCTTCGATTTTTTCCGGCATTCGAGCCAAATCTCGAGTGATGTTTTTCTGATGAGATTCCAATGTTCCGCCACCGATTTCAAGGAGCTTTGCATCTCTCCAGAGTCTCTCAACAGTGTATTCGCCAACATAGCCGTAACCACCCATAACTTGAATCGCCCTATCTGCGATATTTTTCGCGGCAGTGGTGCCGAATAGTTTCACACCGTCTGTGTCTAACCTGTTTCCTGATTTTGAGAGGTCCGTATTTCTAGCAGTTTCATAGATGTAAGCACGCATTGCCCGATACTCTGCCCAGGACTCTCCAATATGGCGCTGAATTTGTCCAAAATTCCTGATTTCTTGCCCAAATGCTTCTCGCTCACTGGCGTATTGATTCATTGCAGCTAGTGACCTTCGGGCAATCCCTAACCCCATTGCTGCAAGCCCTATCCTCTCCAACTCTAGATTGCGCATCATGTGAATCATCGATTCCCCGGGGGAGCCAACGATGTTTTCAGCAGGAACAACACAATCGTCGAAGACTAATTCTGCAGTATTCGACGCCCTCATGCCTGATTTATCGTAGATTTTCTGACCTACGCTGAACCCTGGCATGTCCTTTTCCACTAGGAAGGTAGTAACTTCAGCTCGACCTTTAGCATCAGTTCCAGTCCTTGCATACAACCAACACACATCTGCAGGAGTTCCTTCCTCATCAATCGAGCCATTAGTTATCCACATTTTTCGGCCGTTGATGACCCAGTCTCCGTCTGCATTTTGTTGAGCAGTTGTCTGCATTCCTAGAACATCAGTTCCATATCCTGGCTCGCTCATCGCCATGCAACCGACCCATTCTCCGCTGCAGACCTTGGGCAGAATCCTCGCCTTCTGTTCCTCTGTTCCATTGAAGGCTAGATTGTTTACCATCAATTGTGAATGGGCTAAATATGCAAGACAAAAAGCAGGGTCGGAGTAACTCAATTCCTCATTTATGATAGCGACTGAAGTAGCATCCATTCCCGAGCCACCATACTCTGCTGGAACAGAGATACCTAGCAATCCATATTCGCCTAATTTGCGAAATAAATCGAGGTTGAATTTCTCTTCTCGGTCATATTCCAATGCTTGCGGTTCAACCTCTTCTCGAACAAAATCTCGCACCATCTCACGTAGCATTCTGTGCTCTTCGGTAGGGTTTGCAAGATCGATAGTCTCCCACTCGGCCATACCTCTGCGAGCAAGACCTGCGGTATGAGTGTTAGCAAATTGCCTTACGACACCGTAGGTGTCGATTATGGAGTTACTCGACGGCTGTCTCGAGGGAAAGGAATGACTTCACGGATGTGATCAGCACCAGTCAGCCACGCGCATACACGGTCGACTCCAAGTCCAAATCCACCGTGTGGAACCCCACCATAACGACGAATGTCGATATAGAATTCATATGCCTCCCTGTCGTTGCCTTCTTCATCGATTCTATCGAGTATTTCCGGCTCGGACCAAGTTCGCTCGCCTCCACCAATAATTTCGCCATATCCTTCTGGCGCCAACAAATCATGACATAGGACATATTTGGGGTCCTCGGGATCTGGGCGGTGATAGAATGGCTTGGCAACTCTAGGGTAATGAGTTAGGAAGTGAGGGACTTCGAAATCTTGAGTCAAGACCTTTTCCTTAGAGTAGTCTAAATCTTGCCCCCATTCGATATCCACACCCATGCCTTGAAGCGTTTCAACAGCCTCGTCGTAACGCATTCTTGGGTAAGGATTGTCCGCATATCTGGAAATCAAATCCAAATCCCTACCGATCGTTGTCAAATCATCTGAATGCTCATCTAACAATGTACGTGCTATGTTGCGAACCACGCCTTCCCCATGGACCATAACATCGTCATTTGAAGCCCAAGCGATTTCCATCTCAGCATGCCAGAATTCGGTCAAATGACGGCGTGTCCTAGATTTCTCTGCACGGAATGATGGCGCCATTGTATAGAGTCGCTCTAATGCAGGCATTGCGGCCTCGGCATATAGTTGCCAAGATTGTGTCAAGTATGCCTTTCGTCCAAAGTATGGCACCTCGAATAAGGTGCTTCCACCTTCTACGGCACCGGCAACGAAATTCGGTGCTTGATATTCTGTGAAATCTCGATCTCGGAAATAAGAATGAATGGCGCCGAATACTGTGGAGCGCATCTTCAGCATAGTAGTCATTCGACTAGTTCTAAGGTAGAGGTGGCGATTGTCAAGTAAGAATTCCGTTTCTCCACCGTCGGCTTGTTCCATAGCAGATTCTGTTATTGGAAATGGGTTATCTGGATTGACCGGTCCAACCACTGTTGCGCTGGTCACTTGGATTTCGTGGCCATGTTCCCGGTCAGTCGGTTCGACAGTCCCATGCATAATTAGGCTGGATTCGATAAGTGCATCCTTTACGGCATCAAAGGCTTCATCTCCAACAACGTCCCTTTTGACAACACATTGAACCGTTCCAGTAGAGTCCCTAAGTACAACGAATCGAATCTTGTTAGAACCTCTAGAACGGTGAACCCATCCTTTCAATTCAACCTCCGAGCCGTCATGTTTTCCGGCCCGAACATCTCCTATCCAAGTCTCTTTGGTCATACTAACCCCGCCCCTTGGGCGGGGCATCCACATATCAAACGAAGCCTTCAGGCAGATTGGATTTGGCGGGTCTGACGGGGTTCGAACCCGCGACCGCCCGGTTAAGAGCCGGGTGCTCTACCTGACTAAGCTACAGACCCAGCCAGCCGACTTGGCCCCCCTCTTTAATCGGAACGGTCCGGAAGGATATCAGGCTAATCTGCCGCCTTGCTTTACAAGAGTCACTACTCCACCGCTGGCGGCCATTACAACCGCATCGCAGATAGCCACAAATAAGCCAACCTCGACAACTCCAGCAATACCCAATAAAGCGGATTCTAATTCTCTTGGATTAGTAATCGTTGAGCCAAATGAACAGTCGAGGATGTAACCTCCATTATCGCTAATGAATGGCTCATCTCCTCCTCTCCTGACCACAGACCCTGGGCAAATTTCGGCAATCCTATCTGCGGTTCGCTTCCATTCAAAGGGTAATACTTCGATAGGTAGGTCAAAGTCACCAAGAACTTCAACTTGTTTCCTATCGTCAGCAACCACCACCATAGCATTACTAGACTGTGCGACTATCTTTTCGCGGGTCAACGCTCCACCTCCGCCTTTGATTAGAGCGAAATCGGAATCAAACTCATCTGCGCCATCAATTATCAGATCTAAAACTCCAGCATCTGCTAAGGGCACTAGAGGGATGTTTAGGCTCTCTGCCAGTTCTCTAGTTGCTTCGCTGGTTGGCACTCCAACTACAGACAGGCCTTCTTCTTGCATTCTGCGACCTAATTCTAGCACAGTGTAACGAACTGTCGAGCCTGTTCCAAGACCTATTTTCATGCCGTCTTTGACAAAATCGCAAGCCGCGATTCCTGCTTGCTGCTTTAGCGCCTCAACGTCGCTCACATGGTGGGGCAGATGTAAGACGGCCATGATGGTTACCCTTCTAAGAAGACAATAAATTAGGTCAGAATTAACAACAATAGCAAACCGTTGGGTTCATTCGTCGATACCAAGCCGATAAGACGAGGGAGCAGGAGGGTCGCTGACAGTGCCAGACACTGAGGAAAGTCCCCTCTCCAAGATGCAAGCGGTCCGGTGCAAGCCGGAGGTCCGGGAGGGCCGGCTCTGCAACAGAAACGTCCCGCGCCAGGCGCACGATGATCCCGAAAGGGTGAGGTTTCCTGACCGCGGCTGGAACGAGCAACCCCGCTGGAGCAAGTCCAAGCAGGCCCGTAGTGCATCGACAGGGCCGGGTAGGATGCATAGTTGAATGCGACCAGCTGAAAGGTGAACAGAAAGGGGCTTACTCCCTGCACCCTCACTTTACTATAATCAGTGAAAACTAGCCTATTCTAGGGTGGCCTCAAGCACACTGGATGCTTCGAGAGCCCCACTATCCTCGTAATCTAACCAAGGCCCTCTTCCTAGCAATCTTGAACGTAATTCATGCCATGCAACGATGAAACTTGGTAACAAGATGCTTGAGGTAATTAGTGCTAGAATTAGAAGTGACATCATCAATATGAAGAAATTTTGTAATCCTGGGATTTCTACGAATAAACCTGCAGAAAGCCCAGCACAAGTTGTTGTAGTGGTTTCAAAGATTGTTTGACCTGTTCTCGAAACAGATTTGACGATTCCAGCGGGAGTTTCACCCTCGTCTTTGATTCGATCAATTATGTGTATCGAATCATCTACGCCAATACCAAAGACGAGTGTGCCGACCATGGCAGTGAAGAAGTTGACATTGACTGAACCTTGGCGCATCAATAACGGCTGCCATAATACAACAACAGCCACCGCTGCCATCGTGAATATGGCTAATCTAGGCGAGCGGAACAATATCATCATTGTAATTAGTAGAATGAGCATTGTAGCGATTGTAGTTTCACTCTGAGCCTTTTGAATTCCTTCATTAATATCGATACTCACAGGCAAACCTCCCGTCAGCTTTGAATTGATGACGCCTTCAATTCCAAAAGCCGAACATGAAAGAGCATCAGGACAATTACCATCTCCATCAAGGTGATCGTCAATAGCATCTCTTAGAGGCGTGGCATCTTGCAAATTGATGTATGGTTGAGTAACGTAGACCAGTGTTTTGGTTTCACAAGGTGTTGAACCTCCACAAGTATCTTGGTCGGCATTCATCAGCATACTACGGATTTCAGGACTCAATGTATCAAGGGCGATATTGACCATATCTTCTCTACTACTGACAACGTATGCCCAACATTCGGGTCGAAGTGGATTAGTTGATTCATCCCAACACTCATCATGGAGTAATTCCCAGAGACTCCTATCGTAGACTTCCAGACTGATTCCGGTTACTGGATCTGTCAAGTTAACATCAACGTGGATTGCTTTCAGAACGTTGACTAGGCTGATACTGGAGGTTTGGGGGACGTTATTGATTTTCTTTTCCTGCATATGGTCTATAGCATCGAGAATCGGTAAATCTCTAATTGGTGCTGTTGAATTAACCGGACCTCTTGCCCCCGCGTCAACGATGAACATATTCGTTTGTCCACCTTGGAAAACGAAACTGTATTCCCTTAATGCATCATAACTCGGTATATTTGGAGGAACCTCGTCTGATGAACCAGTAAGTGGCTTACCCATCTCTTCCTCCAGAATAGCCACGCCACCAGCGGTAGAAATCATTGCAACAAGTAGAACAACAAGGGTTGTCTTTACTGGCACTTCGCCTATTTTGCGCCAAATATCAGATTCGAATGCAAGAAGGATTGTACCGCCAAAGAAACAGCCGAAAAATATTGCATTAGCAATTGTTGTAGTCCCTTGAATGTAGAGATAGGTCCCTGCCGTTAATGCCACTATTGATGAAATTAGAAGTGTTTGCAAAGTAGGCATTTCAAAGCCAATATCCGTCTTTCTATAACGGAAGATATGAACCAATGCGGGGACCATTACCATAGATAGAAGGAAGGTGATTGAAATGCCCAAGACTAGTGTCACTCCAACAGTCCTCATCGGATGTATTGGTACGAGATATTGCCAAGTTAAAACACTGAATCCAATTATCGTTGTAATTGCGGAAAGGAATATTGCATGGCCTGTGGTTTGTGCCGCTCTAACAGTTGCAGTTAGGCTAATCACAGGGTCCCAAGGGTCTAATTCAGTTGAAGTGAATCCATCGCGTTGTCTTTTCCAAGACTCTTCTAGACGTTCCTCAAGTAACTCTTTGCGATTCTCTTCGATTCTATTTGTAAAGTGTAAGGAATAATCCACCCCTAGGCCGACTAAGATTGGGCCTGCTGAAATTATCATCGGAGTCAAAGGAATGTCGGCAATCACAGTAGTCCCAAATGTGATTGCTAAACTCATTGCAATTGGTAAACCACAGATAATTATGACCTTAGGATTACGATGTAAAATTAACATTGTAATTGCCACTAACAACCCTGCTAAAGGAAGCATTTTGGTTACTAATTCTGTATAGATAGCGTTCGAAACATCTTGAACTACAGGGGTTAGTCCGGTAACGGTGGTAGCATTACGAACGGGACGATCTTCGGCTATGGATATCGCTTCTGCTTTCATTTCATCAGTGACGCCTGTCGCAGGTGTTCTTGATGGAAGATTGGGGTCTTTCTTTCTCGCCTCTTCTAACCAAAGTGAATGTATTTCGGTACTAACTGAAGAGGACATTACATTTCCTTCGTAAACTCGATTGAAAATCAACCCAGACTCCTGTGGATCATCTGGATCGGCCCTTTCAATAAGCTGCTTAGCGTACTGTATGAAGGCTTGATGATCCTGGACCTGCCCGTCTCTCTTATCCTGTCTGGCAGGTATATCAGTTCCGTCCATGTCATATTTTAGGCCTAGAATAATCACTCCCGTATCCCAAATTCCATCACCGTCATTGTTGTAATTACCATCTCCATTTTCATCCAATAAAGGATGGTCTTGGGTATCCATAACAAATGAAGACAACAAACTTTCAGTTTGAGAAACTAGATTGTCAAGTGTATCTTGGTCGTCCGGAATACTATATCCATAGAATGGATTTAATTGTGCAATTGAGCATCCATCTCGTTGACCAGTAGGTAAACCATATTTTTCTACGGCACAATTGAAGCGATAACTGGAAGAATTTGCCTCCTTAATCACCTGTGCTGGAGATAGAACCCACACGACTCCATCGAGATCACCTCGATCATCCTTATGTTCATCCAGACCTGAACCATAACCTCCATTTCCATAATTTAGGTCATCACCTTCTAGCCAAGATAACTGTTTCAAAATATCGACACTGGTTATGTTTTCCGTACCTCTACATCTGTACTTCCCATCAACTTCTGGGATACCAGATTCGCATTTTTTGTCAATGGCATTATTTGTCTGCACATAGAGAATCATTATGTCGGTAGACCATTGAGTCCGGACCTGTTTAAGCAAATCCGTAGAATCTGCATCATCGGGAAGATATATTTCCACGTCTTTGTCTATCTGTTGCCCGAAATCTAGTGATTTTTGACCTACCAAAACTGTTGCTATTACAAGCAAGGCAACAATTAGACCGGGGCTGCGAAGAATTGCAGAATACCAAAACTCAGTAAGTCTCTGTGCTATCGCATGGCCTCGCTTAGAGCCAGCATTTAGCAAGTAATCTACATAGTCTACAGCATCACCAATTGGTGAAGAATCAACTTTCTGGATTACCTTCCCTCCAGCCTCCCTTATGGGCTGAAGTCGCTCAAAGAAGCGCTCCCAAAATATCGCTTCATCATCGCGCTCGTCATCGGGCACGAGAATGGTGCCCCCACCGAGCCCACATGAAACAATCGCATGAGCGCTCGGTGGGAGGCTGATTTTCAATCAGTTCTCTGAGAACTGACTTACAGTGGTTACAGTCTGCTGCCCTTCTAATACTCGGCGCAGAGCTGCGATACTGATCACAAGTGGCACATACTCAGTTCCGTCAGCGGTTGTGTATGTGTGGCAATTACCAATTGCGTCTTGATGCAAACTAATCTTTAGCGCACCTCCGGCTTGGCTTTGCCTAGCCCACCCAACAAGGGTGGTGTTCTGTTCATTCTCGGGCTGTTCATTTTTGCTTGATGTCTTTGGCATATTTTCTTACCTCCAAGTGGAAGGTCGAAATGCTGACCTAGATATGAATGGAATAAATGAGAGGGAAATGAAAGTGAAACTGGAACCTCGTGCACACTGCCGAAGGCTGTGGGCGCGGAACTCATGGCCGAACGGCTGAAAGTGAATGAGCGCCTCCAAGAGTCGATAATCATGGCTCGCAGGCGTAGGCAACTCGAACCAAAAGGCAAGGACGAAGACGTCCGAATGATGGCAGGACTAATTACAGCAGGTGTTGTTAGCATAGTCTTAGTGGCTTCAATGTTTATTGCCCCACCAGCTAATGTTGGACCAGAGGAAGGTTCCCTAGCCCCTGATTTTGTAGCTTCGGCATATAATGGAGGAAATTGGCAAGAGGTACGACTCAGTCAGTTGTATGATGGTCGCTTAGTCTTGATTACTTTCTTAGATACAGATTGCCCTCATTGCTGGACTGAGGCGGAATATCTTTCGGAAATATTTGACAGTACCAATGGTGACGTATTGTTCATCACCATCGCGGTTGAACTGCAGATTTCAGGCCACGAGAGTACCAGAGAGGAAATAGAGGCATTCAGAGATAAATCACAATTTGGAGATAACGAAAATAATGGCGATGGTTGTTATTCAGGAAGAAAGAACTGTGCTGAAAGACCTGGCGCCCCTCACTCATGGATGTATGTGGATGATCTTAGTTCATCCATCGCTAGTGATTGGGAACTTCCTGGTACACCTTTCAATGTGATTTTAGATGGGGAAGGAACCGTTGTTTGGAATCAGGCACAGCCTGAAAACCACCCTTCTGGAGAAGACATGGGAGAGGCGTTATTGCGTCTATTACAAGAGGGTGAGTAAATGGCCAACGCATTAGCAGACCCAGTACTATTGTTTTTCATCGCGGGATTATTTGGCTCAGGTTTTCTTCTAACAAATGGAAGAGGAAAAAATGGCCTTGAAGGAACAAATAGAATGCTCGACGGAAGCCTCGCCTTTGCCACAACAGGACTACTTGGATCGGCTTGGACTTGGGTCATCTACAATGACATGGTCAGAAATCCGCTTGGCGGGGAATTTTGTGCGACGGAAGGATTTGTTCAATGTGGTTCTGTAATAGGCGACCCTCGATACAACAATTTCTTCGGCATATCCTGGGGTATGCTTGGTTTTGCAGCATTTGCAACTTTATTTTACCTTATTTTATGCATCCGCATGGACCCACTAGCTAAATGGTCTGAACAATATTCCAACTATGCTTGGTGGCTGGGTCTCGCTGGAGTTCCATTTTTGTTCATTCTAGTAGGTATCGAGATCTTCGTGGTTCAACACATTTGTCCATTCTGTACAATAGCACACCTAGCACTAATTGGATATCTGATTTCAGTCTGGATGCTTAGGGAACGTAGAGAAATTAGTGCCTGGTATTGACAAAATACGCAAGCATTTTGTTAAAATATCGTATACTATTGATTTGACAATTCGGCGAATGGCTCAAAGTAGATGCGTAGGTGGCGCAACCATGGAACTAGTCACAGGAGGCGCCGGATTCATCGGTTCTCACCTAGTCGATACATTGGTCGCACAAGGCAAAAGAGTTCGTGTGTTTGACAATTTTTCTAGTGGAAGAGAATCTTTCCTAGCCCACCATCAGGATTCCGGAATGGTTGAAATTGTCAAAGGAGATCTACTTGATTTTGATTCATTAAATTCAGCAATGGAAGGTGTAGAAACCGTCCATCATTTAGCTGCAAATCCCGACATTCGTTTAGGTACCGAAGTTACAGACACCGACTTACGTCAAGGTACTGTTGCGACTTACAATGTACTTGAAGCGATGAGGAATTCAGGTGTTAAGAGAATTTCATTTTCCTCATCAAGCGCGATTTATGGAGAGGCGAATGTAATGCCGACGCCTGAAACATACGGGCCAGTAAAGCCAATCTCTCTTTATGGAGCGAGTAAGTTAGCAAGCGAGGCACTAATCACCGCATGGTGTGGAACATTCGGGGCTAAATCTTGGATTCACCGCTTTGCAAATATCGTCGGCCCAAGAGGGACTCATGGAGTGATTTACGACTTTATTCACAAATTGAAGAATGACCCTAGTAGATTGGAAGTTTTAGGTAATGGATTACAAGAAAAATCCTACATGTCTGCAGAAGATTGTGTTAGAGCAATGGTACACATTGTGGACGGAACCGATGATGCAATTAATCTGTACAATCTAGGTACTGGCGATACTTGCTCAGTCAGAAGAATCGCTGAAATTGTTGTAGAAGAGTCCGGTTTAGAGGGTGTTTCAATTGAATACACAGGTGGCGATCGAGGTTGGGCTGGTGATGTTCCAAAGACAAGTTTAGATGTCGAATATTTATTCTCAACAGGATTTGAACCTACTATGCAATCAGAGGCAGCAATCAGACATACCGCTAGGGCACTGATTGACGAAATCGGCCTGTGAGATAAACCCGAATTGCTAAATCTGCGCCTCGGATTCATAACTGATGGGCTTGACGAGCGAATATGAGTAAGCGCTGGTACCAAGAGAATCGGCGCGACCCATGGCGTCGACAAGCCAAATCCAAAGGATACAGGGCTCGTTCTGCCTACAAACTCAAACAAATTCAAGAGAAGTTTCAACTGATCAGAGAATCCGATGTTGTTCTAGACGTAGGATGTCACCCAGGTGGATGGACGCAGGTTTCTGTTGAGGAGGCTGGGCTAGAAGGAGTGGTGATTGGTGTTGACTTGAAATCTACATCTCCTGTCGAAGGTGCAAGTATCATTCAAGGTGATATTTCACAACAAGAGACAATTGATAGAATTGAAGAATTACTAGAAGGGAGAGAACTGAATGTTGTCTTGTCAGATATCTCACCAAAATTGACTGGAAGATATGATACAGACCAAGCCATTTCGCTAGAACTCTCGACTATGACTCTGGATGTAGCAATGGGAATGTTAGCCCCAGGGGGCGCATTTGTTACCAAAATATTCCAAGGAGTTGGAATTGAAGGTTTGATTTTGGCTGCTAAAGATAGGTTTGCTAATGTCCAACGTTTCGCCCCTATGGCTAGTCGTAATGCCTCGTCTGAGACCTACCTAGTCTGCCGTAATCGTTTGCCTAAACCACGCAAGGGAGCACGCGGGAAAAGTGCTTATTCACAGGTTCAAAAACACCTGACAGAAGTTGGAGTGAATGTAGAGGAAGTTGACGAAAAACAAGAAATTGTAAGCGGTTTTCGGCGATTAACTAAGAAAGAAGAGGAATGAAATCGTTCACTTTCAACTATCCCGAAGGGGACTTTCAGTTTCACTTTACTCCCCTAATTGGGATTGATATTGTAATGTGGTTAGTTCAAACGATTCAAATGAATAAACTGAGCAATATAGAAAAGAAAATTTTGACTGATTCTAAAGAAAATAGCAAAGATCGAATTCGTGGAAGGCGAAAGACGAAAGTAAGTCGATTGAAAGCAGGCAGCCCTGTATCCTACCTAGAAGTTCTAGTCTTACGTAGATATCCGCCTAGAGTTGTTTCTAACAGAAATTGGACAGGCCGGGTAGCCGCTGCCTGTGGACGTGATGAATCCGGAGTTGTAGGATTGGTACTTTGGGATGAACAAATCGAACAGGTTGCAACGGGAGATATTGTTCAAATTACAGATGGTTGGTGTAAACAAAGGCTCGGAGAAAGAGTAGTTTCAACTGGTAGAAATGGTACTCTTCGAGTGATTGAATAATTACTCAGAATCTCTATCATATGGAACAATGTTTTGCCATTCAGAGGCATCTGAACGAGCTACTATTGCCTCAACCCAATCTGTATCCGAGCAATTGAACACCTCGTGAGGAAGTCCGGGTTCAATATAGAACATATCTCCAGCACTATGTACTACTGATTTTCGACAACCGGGCCCAAATTCGTGCCTCACGGATCCTTTGAGTAGGAATATCATCACATCGAAATCAACATGGATGTGGGCAGCGGCGACCCCTCCAGGAGGGATGAATGCCTTGTTCATCGACAACTTCGTCGCTGGTGTGTTCTTCCCAGATAATCCCGCTCCATACTCGATATTATTCCATCCACGAACCTTATCGATTTCTCTCAACCCATGTATTCCGCCGGCATCCTCGACATATTTCGACAGGTCGACTTCTTCTCCCGTAAGTGAAAGTTCAGATTTGTCCATCGCTATCCCTGAGATTCCGTAAAGGCTTGCTGATTTCAACCCATTCCAAGTTTGAAATGAGAATACTGAGGGGATGTTACTACCATCTAGTCGTCGGTCAACGCTAAAAGGGAGGGGTGGCTCGCCCGCCTCGCTGAGGGACAACGTAATGGCAGCAAGAACAGACATCTGCACCTCCTCTGGTCTTCCATTGGTGGAGAACAAGAGCACTGCATTCCCATGCCCAGAGTGTGGAGAATTCATCGGACGTAGCGAGAGATGTCGAGTTCAGGCAGTAGCCTATGTTTGCCCAAATTGCGGTTTTGAGGGTCCCTGATTCCTCACTAGGTGAATCTACATGGGTCATGTTGTTGTGAAGTACAAGGTCACTATTGACCAGCCAGAAGATGGAAGTCCTGACTACGAGGGTATTGCCAATACCATTTCATCTATGGAAGAAGTTCAAGCATGCGAGATCAAACCTCTGGCATTCGGTATGATGTTCATTGAAGTTCAAGCCGTTCTCGGAGAAGGAGAAGGTATTGTCGATGGATTCGAATCAAGAGTTAGAGAAATCGACGAGAATGTTGGACAAATCGAAGCTCTAGAAATGGGTCGCCTCTGATACAGAGCCCCATATCACGTCTAATAGTGGTCTAATGGCGACCGCATAAATTCACGCATCAATACAGTTGCGTAAGTTCCAGGTGGCAAGGTAAATCTAATCCGTAAATTTGCTCCTTCGGGATGCCACCTGTCGGCCTTATCGGGTCCTTTTTCCCAACGTTCGGAAAAAGAATCCTCGGAGAGCAATGTGGCTTCTTCTACGTTGAAATCACGAAAAACTACACTCAAAGGGCGCCTTGTACCATTGGTTGAGAGGTTTGGGATTTTTTTGACTCGCCAGTCGAGATTCTCCAATTCAGTAGTTTGAAGCGCCTTTGCCTCAATTTCCCCTGGCACTCCCCCTGCTAAACTTGCATCTTGTCCAGGCAGAGGTCCTGTAACTGCTAGTCGGCCAAGTTTACAATTTCTTTTGCACCTATCTAGATTAGTTTCAGTTACCAAGGCCATCTTAGAGACATCGACTCTACCACTGGCCTGTATGGGCGCTACCAAATCACCTAACTCGGGTTCAAGAAGGTCCAAACCCGCTTCTAATCGGCCTGCTAAAGAGTGATTGAAAGCGAGTGATTGTAGAGAATGTATTGTCAACAATTGTAGCGAAGGCGGTAACGCTCTGAACCCCTTGAGATAATTTTCAGGATTGTCAACTAATGTTTCTAGAATGCTCTTTTCATACCCTAAGTGGTCTGGAGCCTGTTCTAGACAAGTTGCTGGGTCTTTGCTATCCAACCACATTTTACGAAAAGCACTTACCTCATCTGTCATCCTAGTCCCTGGCATACCGAGATAAAGATCTACTGCCCTCTCATAATCACCCTCTACAACCGCCCGACCGACCTTAGGTGTGACAGGCCTTGTTGCCCCGAATCTTTGGGGCCCTATCCAGTTTGGGAAGGCATCATCTCCTAGCCTCTGAGCCATGCCTTCTCTAATCTCCAAGACTCTTCTCATCGCTTCTTTGGCATCGAGTGGAGAGCCATCTGCATCACAACACCCACGCACTGTAATCGTGAAACGATTACCGTCGTGATCACTCATGCCCACCTTCTGATGAGTTCGGCCTAGAATTTCCAATTCAGTGTCTGGGATTTCGACTGATTCCACCTTATGCCTTGGTGCGTCGATAACCAATAATTGGGTTGTTACAGCCCTTTTATCCTTGAGTCCTGAGGAAAAAATTCTCTTTCGACTTATTCCACACGCCCCCGCCAATCTTCGCAGGTAACGATTGGTTTCCCAGTTGTGGAGTGTCGCCCTTACAACTGTAAATCGGCCCTTTTTGTCTAAAGCAGGAGTGCGAGATACTTCCTCTACTCTAAAGTCCTCAATTCGTACCTTTAGTAGCCCACCAATACCATGACCTTCATGTGCCCAACGGTCTAGACCTAGATACCTCTCAATATCCTCAGCGTTGCCTAAATCAAATGTGGCTTTAGCCAAAATTTCACCGCCCTCAGAAGCTGAGGTCGGCGAACTCCTTCGCTATGTCGGAACATAGATCCTTCACAATCTTGTCCGCCTTGGCTCCTTTCTTGACTCTAACATAGAGTTCTGGTTCGTCAAGGTCAGGGTGCCCGGTGAAGAAATTCGCATACTCGACCTTGTCATTAGCGTTCAGGCGAGACCTGAACAATTGCAGTGTGGAATGGTCCTCGCCAATCAGACGCAATCGGATTTCGGACCCTTCATTCTTGAGTACCTTCACTGGCATGACGAGCGCGCCACCGGACCTTCCCTTTTGAGGCCTTTCATCAGATTGCTGGACCCTAAGGGTCCAATTTACTGCTTGAATTATTTAGCCGTTGGTGATGGGGACGCCAATGGTTGCAGGGCCCGGACTAGAGATTCGGGTTGCCCAGACCTTTGAAAAATCGGCTCCTGCAATAGTTGTATTCAGCATACTGCTAACCATTGTCACAGGGATGGCCTTAAGCCCAATGCCCGAATTTCAAACAGACCTTGCCGCGTTCGCTCCAGATTCGGATGCAGATGCTGCGATTGACAGAATGGAAGAGGTGATGCCTCCCTCTCCACACCGTATTTATGTCCATATCGAACCAACACAAGATGGAGCAAATGTATTGGAAATGGGGGCTCTTCAGCAACTTCACTCCGATCTTGAAGCAATAAACTCTCTTTCCAGCTCAAATGGGGATTTTATCACCTCTCACATAAATGCGGCTCAAATTCTTCAAGTGGCTCTTGAAGAAAGAGATGAGGAAGGTCGGAATCTATCAGACTTCAATAACTGGGAGGAATTACTCGAAGCAGTTGTTGTAGATGAAGAATGCACAGATGCAATTGGCGATGAAAGAGCAATTGCCACCGCCTCTTTTGCTCGTTCGGTAATGCTTCACTCCGATTTCGATTACGAACCTATTTGCGATTGGTTAGTTAATGGACGTGAGGGGAATCCCACACCAACAGCATCTAGCACAATGTGGGTCATCGAAATAGATGGCGACTTAGATTCAGATGATAGGCTGGCAAAAGCAGTTCAACTGCGTGATTTGCTAGAAGACAGGTCTCAAGCACAAGGCTCGGCATTGAATTATGGAGTGGTTTCAGATGACTTGGTTACCTATGACATCAACGAATCTACTTTGGATAATCTGCTCTGGCTACTTATCCTTTCTATCCTTGTGGTTGTTCTAGTCCTAGCACTTGCCTTCAGATCAATAATGATGGTGGCGGCTCCATTGCTTGGGTTGACCGCTGCATTGGTTTGGACATACGGCATTAGAGCACTAGCAGGTTCCGAATTTTCAATTCTAGAAGTTGCAGTGGCTCCTGTTGTATTGGGTTTAGGTATCGATTATTCAATTCACTTACAACGTGCCTATGAGAAGGCACGAGAGACGTCGATTAGCCCCGCGCAGGCATGGGTGAGGTCTTTTTCTATTCTTAGACTAGCACTTACACTATCTGTGATAACGACCGCATTTGCTTTCCTTGCTAATTTCCTATCTCCTTTACCTCCGCTGAAATCCTTTGGATTGACATTAGCCTTGGGAGTTGTATCTGCCTTTGTTGCCAGCACAGTCACTGTGGGTGCCTTACACGTACTAGTTGAGAAAACCACTGGAGTCAGTGCCCGTAGGTCAATGGAATTACCCGGATTTACTACCATTGCCACTGAGTTTCAGAGAAGACATACAGCACTAATTCTGCTAGCAGTAGCAGGACTAACTCTTTCCTCGGTTGTAGTTTCTGTCGGGCAGTTAGACACCAAATTTGAGTTGACTGACTTTTTAGGCGAGGAAATGGAGGTAATTGAAGTTAGAAACTCAATGTATGATTCATACGACGTAGAGGCTTTGAAATCGGTTGACATACTTATTGAGCCATCTCCTGGAATGGAAGCACTTACTGGAGAAAGAGACCTTCTTAAGGAATTAAATCGACTCGATGAGGATTTGGCATGGACAACGAATGTTGTAACGCCAGAGGGCACATCTAGACCCTCCTATGATGGATTGTACCCCATTTTAAGAGATGCAATAGAGACCGATGAAAACTTTGGAGAGATGTATAACTTAGGTGTCTTTGACGGTGCAGTTGATGTGACCGGAGAATTTTCTGAAGGTGATTTGGCTTCAGCCGTAGGTTACCTGTTAGCAAACGAAACAATTGGCGAACCAATTCGAGGCCAAACATGGGGAGAAAGAACGGCAAATTATGTTGCATTAACCGATGATGGTAATGCCCTTAGGTATCTAAGGATGCGAGTAGATGTTACGGCTGGAAATAGCGAGGAATCTTCTGGATTGGCCAATCAATTCAAGGAGTTTGAAATTAGTTTAGAAGATGCTACAGGAGCTAGAGTTCATCTGAGTGGAGATCTGATTCTTGTCCACAATGTCTTATCCGGTCTAGTTATTTCTCAAGTTGAGTCTACTGCTTTCAGCCTAATAGTTTCCCTATTCGTATTAGTGGCCCTGACTCGAAGATTTGGACCTTCGATGGTGGTAATTCTGCCTGTTGGGTTAGCCGGAACCTGGGTCGTTGGAGCAATGGCTGTTTTGGGAATCAATTGGAACGTATTGACCGTGATGATTACCGCTTTAACAATCGGTCTAGGTATTGATTATTCCATACATGTTTGGCGGAAATTTGAGGCGAATAGAGAATCTGGAATGGGAACTTGGGCATCGATGAGAGACATGTATGCTACAACGGGTTCAGCCTTGATTATGTCAGCAGGCACTACCATTTGTGGGTTCATGGTGCTAATTCTATCTCCGGTACCTGTCATCAAGGACTTCGGGCTAGTGAGTTCTATTTCAGTCGCCTTTTCACTAATTCTAGCATTAATGGTTCTCCCTGGACTTCTAGCCGCAGAAGTTCGAAGGTCAAATCTAGATTGAGTTACTTTCATTCTGCGGCTTTGTCAATGGCTGAGGACACCTTTTGCATATCCAAACCTTGTTCTCTTGCAACAAGTGCTAGAGCCATCCAAAGGGTAACAGGGCCTAATGCTCGTCGTTTTCGTTGAGCCCGTCTAACTACCTCATTATTTGCTAAACCAGATTGTGATGCGATTAATTCGATTAGAGTAGGGATGCTACCCTCTGCACGATCAATCGGTATCCGTGAATTAGGAGGTTCTGAGAGAGGATTTTGATTCGACTTACTTACCTTTGGTCGAGAGAAACTTTCGTCATTATTTGATTCGATTTCTCCCTCCTCTCTAGTACTAACCCTCGGTTGAGAAAAATCCGAGGTAGAATCCTTACTCTCTTCTTTGGATGATGGTTTGTAAGTTGGAGGTGATAACATCCTTCGAGTCATTGGTCTCCAGCCTAAACTTGGAATTTCTAATTTGACCCCTTCGACTAGGTGCATAGTTTCCCCCTGCATAGAAATCCAACCAGCGTCTGTAAGTGCCTCCACTACACTTTGAGATTCTTCAGGGGAAAACCACTGCATTTCTAGAGACCATAGGCGAACAACATCCGCTTTGTTGATTTCTTGAGGTTCTAATCCATCAAAAATCGTGAAGAGTATGCGAGATATATCGGTCTGCTCACTCATGTTCTTCTTTCACACTCCGGCAGTGGTCTCGCTTGAGGCTTGCGCGATTGGGATTTGCTAATTTTGAGAACTTGTAATCATTCGGTTGAATAAGCACCGTGCACTCGCGACCCCCCGAAATGGCACGTGACTACATCGCTCGGGACCCCAAAACTGGACGGCCAATCAATCGAAGACGTGCTGTAAAGCAAGTAGATATCCGTTCGATGTTACCTCCTTCAGGTGTATGGGAACGTATTCCTCGAAGGGACATTGTTCCGCTGGCATCTGGTCAAGTACAGATGGTAGAAATACCACGATCTGAAGGAGGGGGTTTGGCTAGGCGTATAGATGGTATTCTAGCACTAAATCGTGTTCTTCCTGCAATGGTGGGCGATGCACATGCCGCATTGTGTGAAGCATTGGATGATGATGAAGGAGTTATCCGTGTAGCTGGACTGAAAGCTATGCCTTCATTTGCTATCAAGAAACATGATGACTTATTCGTGTATCTTTCAGATAGATTACTAGAAGAAAATGAGCATGTTAGAAAGGCTGCTAGAGAATGTCTGAGAAAGTTAGCACCGATTTTTCCCTCAGGTTGTGAAGAAATACTAAGGCGGGAATTAAGACATGAGACTAAACAACATAGAAACGATGCTTTTGCGACCCTGCAAGATACCTCTCAAAACTGGGTGGAAACAGGTTGTTTACACCTAGATGAGTTGATTCGTGAGGAAGATGTAGATTTGCGTCGCAGGGGTGCGAAAATTCTTCGTACAATTACTGCAAAAGGTGGTGCGACAGGCTGGGACCTCATCTCCTGGTCATTACAGGATGAGGATGCACAGGTTCGACGTTCTGCTTCAGCGTGCCTTCCCACACTAGCAAATGTAGAATCTAGAGTTGCCGCGATATTAGTCGAGGCTTCGATGTTTGACGATGATTCTGGAGTAAGGAAGAACATCATCAGAACTCTGAAAACTCTCGATATGCAGAATCCAAGGGTGGCACAATTGATACAAGACGGGGCCAGAGACAGAGATCCTGCGCTTCGTAAAGCCTGTATCGATCAATTATCAATTATCTTAACAGGGGAAAAATTGAGAGAAGTGGCTGCAGAATTACTTCGTCAAGAAACCCAACCTGAACTCAGAACTAGACTTGAAAGACTCTCCCGAGATGTTGATTGGGAAGGTACGGAAGAGGAGAAAAATCGCTCACTAGCGCCTCTCGACAAAGTTCCGGAGGAGTTCTCAGAGATGCAATTACCTGAAATTGATGGAATAAAGCCGATTACTGAAGATTTAGTAAAGAAAGAAGGTGTTTCACCAACAGATAATGCCGCCCCACCACGTAGTGGTGAGGTAGAGTCCATCCGTGAAGGTCATAAAGAAGAGTCAGGTCGGCGGGCCGCGAGGAAACAAGATGAGCGAGACTTTTGACGAGAAACTCGAACAATTCGAGCGACTCTGGGACGGCGTGACGCCGAAGGGGATTAACCGTACCAAGTCCCTAAAGTTCCGCCAGTACATGCGCCAACACGTACTACAGAAGTACCATAAGAGGCGTAAGGAACAATTCTCGAGTGCTGATAAGGGTCATTACAACCACAGCTTCTCGAGTAAGGATCAGTTTCTCACTAAGGAGAACTGCCGCAAGTACTGGATGGGAGAACTTCAGAAGGAGATTAGCGAATCTGAATCCTTCTGAGGCGATTAAATGAGCCCTGCCGCTAAGGCATTTTCTGATTGGAATCTTGATTCAAGAATTGCAGATGCCATATCGAGTAAAGGTTGGAAAAATCCTACTGAAATACAAGTTGAGTCAATTCCGGTTGCACGACAAGGACGCGATGTAGTCGGTCAAGCGCGAACCGGAAGTGGAAAGACTGCGGCTTTTGGAATACCAATTATCGAAGCTGCCAGTGCTTCGGGCGAACCCCAAGCAATTATCCTCTGCCCAACCAGAGAATTAGCGGTCCAGGTCGCAGAGGAGTTGACTTGGTTACAAGGAGAAAGCGGATTGTCGATTCAGACGGTTTACGGTGGAACAGACATCGAAAAACAAGCTAAAGAATTACAATCTGGCTCCGACATAATCGTTGGAACTCCCGGCCGTGTTATTGATATGTCCAAACGAGGACATCTAAATCTATCAGAAATAACTCATTTTTGTTTGGACGAAGCAGATAGAATGCTGGATATGGGATTCTTCCCAGACGTGCTTTGGATCTTTGAGCAAATGCCTGCAAGAGAGCAGACCTTGTTGTTTAGCGCTACTTTCCCACAAGAAGTACTAGATGCTGCTGAGGAATTCATGAATGATCCTGTTTACGTGATGAGTGATGATCTCGAAGTTGAGGTTCCAGAAATCGACCAATTTGCAGTAAGAATTGGGCGCTCAAACAAACTATGGGTGCTGGGAAGACTAATCGCAAACATGCGTGATGATGACCAAATGCTAATTTTCACTAATACAAAACGTATGGTTGAGTTACTAGAAGACAGGCTAGGAAAATTCGGAATGAGTGCAACAGGAATGCATGGAGATAAAGCCCAGAACCGAAGAGAGAAAATTCTCGATTCGCTCAAAGAAGGGAAAACAAAAATTGTCGTCGCTACTGATGTAGCAGCACGCGGAATTGATGTCGACGGAATTACCTATGTTGTCAATTACGATCTTCCTGATGATACTGAATCCTACGTCCACCGAATAGGTAGAACAGGTCGCATGGGACGTTCAGGGCAAGCATGGTCCCTTGTTTCTAAGGAGGATATGGCTGCTCTTGATAAGATTGCAAATACTTGGAATCTTGATATTCCATATGTTGAAGCCCCTGAATTGCCGGATGGTATGACTCGAGACCCTGTACGAAAGCGAGAAGACTGGTCCGAGGTCACAGACCCCTTCGGTATGGTCAGCGTCGCACTTGAGGTAGGTAGCGGGAAAGCAACTAAGCGCGCGCTGGCGGATTGGATTGTCGGCCAAGCACGCATTCCCGAAATCGCATTGGGTGAAATCCAGATGAGCGATGCATCTTCAACCGTCCAAATACACGTTGAGAAAGCATCCTATGTGATCGATGTCATCAAGAAAAGGGAATTTGATGGAGTTGCGTTAAATCCATCAATAGTGGAATTTTGAGGTTTTGTAATGGACCAAACAGAGACGCCAAATCGGCGTCTTGACTTATTGGGGTTCTTTTGCCCAGTACCTGTACACGAGACAAGAAAGGCACTCAATGAAATGCAAGAAGGTGAACTTCTCGAAGTACAAGCTGACGATCCCGAAACTCTCCAAGATATGCCAGCGCTATGCGATAGGATTGGAGTTAAACTTCTGAGCATTACAGAAGAATCTGGAGAGTATAGATTTCTGATTAGGAAATGAATATTCCAATCGGATGGGTTCTTGAGAGTATAATAGGTCGTGGAGTCAATGACGTCACCCAATGGGCCAGTGGACCTCACAGAATTACTCGATGTCCCTGCCGATGCTAGGTTGCCGACCGAACATGGTGATTTTCGAATTAGAGTATTTCACGAGGACACTACAGGACTAGATCATGTAGCCCTAACACTCGGAGACATGCAGGGGCCAGACCCCGTCCTTGTGCGAGTCCACTCAGAGTGCCTAACCGGTGATGCATTTGGAAGTCTACGTTGTGACTGCGGCCCTCAACTAGACACCGCTTTACGACGTATACAAGAAATTGGATGGGGGTGTTTGGTATACCTTAGACAGGAAGGAAGAGGTATTGGTCTTCACGCCAAAATTCAGGCCTACAATTTACAAGATAAGGGTGCTGATACATTAGACGCTAATTTACTGCTAGGTCACCCTGCAGATGCTAGGGATTATCGAATTGCTGCAAAGATATTAGCCGCAGTGGGAGTAGAAAAAGTCTGTCTGTTAACCAATAATCCTGACAAAGTAATCCAATTACAAAATCACCATGTGGACGTTCACGAACGAATGCCCCTGGTAGCAGGGGTAAACGAAGATAATCGAGATTACCTCTCTACAAAGGTAGAAAGAATGGGGCATTCGATTTCGGATGACCATTTTGAGTCTTAATGCAAATTGCAAAATCTGCTCTAAGTTTGATTTTTGGGGCCGTGGCCGGGACTTGAACCCGGGCCGGCGGGACCACAACCCACCGTGCTAACCGCTACACTACCACAGCCGTATGTAGCCATTCGACAGACAGACCATATTTCAAGCGTTCCGCGTGAGGTAGCCCAGACTCTAGAGACCAACGGATTGAAGCGTCGTTCACCATCGTTACTAATTGATGAGTCGGGCCGGGGGTCTAAGTTTGGGTCTGACAGCCTTAGCGATAATTGCAATTCTATCCCCGTTAACCGCAGGAGATACGGTCATCGAATCAAATAGAATAGAGCTACTAGAAGCAGGATCTTTTGATGATGCTAGTGATTGGACTATTTCGACCAAAGCCGCCTTTTCGGATCAACCAGCCGACCATAGTGTGGGGATGATTGCCGATGGAGAGTTGTCATTCACACACAACCGTCCAGATAATTTCCAAACTCATACCTCTTGGGCCTCATTCAGCCCCACAGATTCGAACTTTTCACTAGGAAACCCCGATGGTTCCTACACATGGTCTACTGGCCCTGATATTACCTTGTCAGGGTATTCTTTCACTGGTTTAGAAAGTCGGGTCTTAGCCAATGTTTCATTGATTATGCACATATCAATTCCAGATTCATTACCTTCGGATGAAATTCGTATAACAATAGAGGCAAATGGCCCAGAGAAATTAGTCAAAACGATTGCAAGGACGTTTGGACCGGTTAATCGGATGACAACTCCGCTGGTGGAAAATATTGACGATTTACAAGAATGGAATTGGAATGATTTGGAAGATGCGTCTGTAACTGTAGATTATGTCTCGGACGGCGCTCCTGATGATTCAGAAATCAGAGTAGATGCAGTTGGAATTCGAGTAAAATATCACCAACCATGGTACTCATTTGAGACCGTTAAGGCGATTCACGAAATTGCAGGACAAAGTATGCCCGTACTCGACTTTGGACCTTATGATGGAGAAATTTCCGGATTGCTAACTGAATCTTGTGGCCTAACTCCTGAAGAAGGGGAAGAAGGCTTCTGGACTTTTGACGTAGAAGTTCCTTATGACCAAGAATTAGGACGAATTCATGTCTTTGGTGAAGGAAATTATACAATAGAAGCAATGCCTCAGGGTCACATATCTATGGAAGATTATGAAACCTATTCTAATGGAGATTTACTACAAGATGGAGACGATACAAATTCAGTCCGAATAACAATTTTTGACGGTTGCATAAGTTCGGCTAGGATAGATGTTAATGATCCAAAACTAGTGGTGGTTGGTTCAATAGCCGGTTCGACTCAAGGCTTAGTTGAAGAATATAGCAATATTAGATTTGCAATTGGAAATCAACTTCTCCAAGAAGTGCCAATTGAGGCGGGCGTATTTTCATTTGAAGTCCCAATTGGTTATGCCTTACCCGTTGAACCAAATGAATTGGAATTCGGTGTGGCTTCAAGATTTCAGTGGTCTTCTAACGGAGTAGCAGAAACAACAGTTGTACACATAGAATCTATTTCCATAGAAGGTGGCTACAATTTAATCTGGGACCGAGATGTAGTATGCTCAGCCCCGTCTCACCAAGAATTGATTGAAGATGAAGGGGGTATACTCATTGCAATGGCAAGTAGGTGTGAAGACGACCTAACAGATTGGCAAAATCTTGAAGTTAATGCATGGACAGATAATACTGAGCTCCTTGCCGTATCTGCATTATCTGGGGACATTAGAATCCAGCCTCTGACTGATGCCAATGGAGAGGCGTGGGTAAATGTAGAAGTCATAGACGAATCAGGCAATATGTGGGATGGAAGATTTAGCGTAAATGTGCTTGCGGTTGAAGATGCACCCACAATTTCAGGATTGCCCGTATTGACTTACATCAATCTTGGAGAAAGTAAAGTAATTGATATTGAAATCTACGATCCTGACTCCTCTGAATTATCAATTTCCACATCAAGATCTTGGGCTAATGTAGATTCTTTTGGAGATTTGATAATGACACCTGTTGAACCAGGAACCCACATAGTCGAAATCACAGTTAGTGATGGGACATACTCTGAAGTACAAGATTTGGAAGTGATAGTCACGGCTCAGCCAGATTTAACGATTGAAAATTTGGAAATTTGGAAAGGCAACGTTATTGTTGACTCGGTTGAAGAAGGCGATGTAGTTCAACTCAAGATATACGTTCGAAACGAAGGCAGAGGTGTTGCCAATGCAATCGATGTTAGATGTTGGGTTGATGGACTGTTAGTAGGCTCAACTATAGTCGATAGCGTTGCACCAGGAGGTTTGTCTATTGCAACATGTGACACTCAAATCATTACTTCTGGAGACATTGTAATCATGGGATTAGTAGACGGCACCGCCTCAATTGAAGAATCGAATGAAATCAACAATGAGTTCCAGATATTAGTAAATTCGCAAGGTCGAGATACAGGAACTGGTAAAGATTCCACAGATAGAGGCCCTGCAATTATTATCTTATCAATTGGATTAATTGCGATCTCAATAGCAGCATTACAGTTTGGACCTGGTCGGATTAGAAAGCCATATCGAAAGCGATAGGTTATCCAAAAAACACCCCAACATTCGGAAACCCTTGCCTGAAGGCCTTCGTACGGCTGATAATCGTTGTAAATCAGGGAATAGTTATACCATAATCGACGGCCAATTCAGCCTACCGCGCTCGTCTAGCGAGCCGGTGGTGTGTGTTTGCGATGATGAAACTAAAGGTCAGAATAGAGACTGAAGAGTGGATTTACGAAGAGCATGAGATGCACTAATCTCAGCCCTTCTGCCATGTTTGAGGATAAATTCCTGCCTGCATTAGAACAACCTTGGGTCTAGCAACTTCGCCGTGTTCCATAGATTGAATTTTGGCGACTCCTGAGTTGGTTTCTGCAATCGCCACCGCCTCTCCCTTAAGTGTCTCAATAACTACTAAGTCACCTCTTTCTATTCCTTCATCGATGCTTACCACCCCTGGTCTTGCTAGAGCAGCGCCATGTGCAATTGCAGCGGCAGCTCCATCCTTCACTATGATTCGAGGAAAATGCCCGAGAATCGATTCGACTGGTGCGATAAGTCTACGTAGAGCTCGATCATCTTCATGTTCTTTCCAAAGAAATACCGCATCGGTTAACTGTTGCATAGTACAGGCATTCGATTGATTGAACGAACCTGTTTTGTCTCTATGTAATTCAACAAGTTCACAGTTTGTATCGAGAAGAAGTCCTATGTCTCGGGCTAAAGTCCTGATGTAAGTCCCTGCGTTACAGGTAATTGACAAAGCCACTAAATTAGCCTCTGAATCATCTTCAATGATCTTCATTTCATGGATTATCCTAGTTCTTACGCGTACTTTGACTGCCGACTCTAGTGGAGGTACGTTGTAGATTTCGCCATTTAATGAATTAAGTAAATCCTCTAACTCAGGTAAAGTAACTTCTCTCCCAAATCTGAGTACAGCGATGTATTTCTTATCCCCAGTAAGGACCATTTCAGTTAACCTTGTAGCTTTCCCGCAAAGCATGGTAAGTAAGCCTGTAGCAAAAGGATCCAAAGTACCTCCATGGCCCAATCTTTGTATTCCCAACATTTCCCTAGCCCATGCGGTTAATTGGTGACTCGAGGGGCCTCTGGGTTTGTCAACTAAGATAACGCCAGCATCCAGTAGAGATTCGAGTGTCCTATCTTTTGGATTACATCCAAATTTTGGGTCAGTCTTGGCTGAATTATCTAACATAAGCAATTAATCAACCTCCATTAATTGCTGAGTTTACTATGGAAAACACCTCATCAGCAGTAAGATTGTCAGCGTTTACAACTAAATTGTATGGAGTCATTTCATCGAGGTCAATATCGTATAGGACACGGTACCTCTCCTTGTCTGCACTTTGTCTAGCCGTCGATTCGGTTAGTCTTTGTTCAAAACTACCACCTTCTCGGTTTTGAACGCGACGTGCCCTCTCTTCATCCGATGTATTGATCCAAACCCTTAGGCAATTTATTGCAAGTTCATGGGCCCACCAACCTGCCAATCTACTTTCAATGATTTCAGGGCCTCCTGATTGGGTCATCGCATCTTTCAGAAGTTTGTCCAGGGAGCGATCTACATCCAAATCTTGCTTGCATAATTCACTGAATTCAACAACAGAGAGGTTACGACGGTTTGCTTCTGTGCGAAAGACCTCACCTCCGTTTAGGGAATTCCAACCTGTGGATGCCCTAATTTTGCCTACCAATGTAGAAGTTCCACTTCCTGGGGCTCCACTAATTGTAACCCTAAGCAATTACCTCACCTCCACTCGTTACGGCAGACGCTGCAACGTAATCGGCCTGAACTAGTACGATTTACCATCGTCGAGGAACAATCCGGACAGGTAGTACCAATTTGCGGGGGAGCGGAATGAAGGTTACCTCCACGCCGAGATTCTGTGTTGCCTTTCTTCCTAGGGCCATCGCGTGAACGGCGTTGACTACGGCGAGTAGTAGCCGAGGATTTCTTTTCTTCATCCTTCAACAAATGCAACAGTGGCTCGGGGATTGGAAGGCCTTCCAAAACTAATGGATGTCTGCCGAATCGAATGATTTTGATATGACGGTCGATTATCCTTCCAAGTGGAGCACTCATTGCAATATAGGTAATGACCCAAGCAGGGAAAATCCAGCAGATTGTGTCCATCATACCCCACATCGGTTGCCAAGGAAGGCTTACGTAACCAACTCGGAATCCTGCTGCAGATTCAGCCATCCAACTGAAAATACCGATAATGAAGATAATTGTAAACATCATAGGTTTCATCATTGAAGATTGCATAGCCATCTGATCCGGCATCAACTCCATTTGGAGACGGCGCATCTTGTCTGCTCTTGCAGTATCTCTTTCGACTTGAGCTTCTCTCAATTGTTTGGAGATCTGTTTATTTCTATGTCCAATATGAACTTGGGTCATCGGGTCCATGAAAAAACCACGTATTACCGTGTTGACTATCATAATTGATGAGCCGATAATGAAGACGGTGGGCACGAAATAATCTGAGTGAAATGGTATAGTTGGTTCGATTACGGTTGCAGCGGAATCTGCCATTAGTGAACGAAGTCCTGGATTGAAGGTAAGAAGTAGCATGACTGCGAGTAAAACGAACATAGGACCCATCATGCCCAAAGCCGCTTGGCTCTGTGCATCACCTTGTCCAGCAGGTGCCGCCATGTACCTCCCTCTCTGAGGCTCTCAATTGAAGGATTCGGCGCGGCTCACATGTAATGTGAGCCGAAATTAACTAAATTGGAAGCTACATGTTTCGCAAGAAGAAGCACCTACTGAAGCCTCTGTTCCACAAACAGGACAAACATCAGGAGCCACTATTGTTACTTCCTGCGATTCTTCCTCGGAGTCATCTGAATCTTCTATGGCCTCTTCACTTTCATCGGACATCGGTTCTACATCCTGCACCTGAGGTATCGACAAGTCAACATCAACATCTGAATTTGAGTCCACATCTTCTTCTTCATTTTCCTCGGTTTGAGGTTCTGAGTCTGATTCGGATTGCGGGTCAACATTAGGGATTTCTAGATTCATTCTAGTAGACTCATCAACCCATTCTGGCAGGTTCGGTTCCTCATCCACTTCGTCACCGAAAGTTGCTCCATGGTAGTCTTGAGCATCTGCAACTTTGTATTCGCTTTCGGAGTCTCCTTGAATTTCAAAAACTACCTCTATTCGCTCGTCCTTTTCGATTCTACCAATAGGCCAGGTCACATGCGTACCTTCTCTGGCGGACTCCTTACTGAAGTCTACAACTCTCTCACCGGATTGATTCGAGCGAACAGTAGATTTTTCGATATTGAAAGTACCAGGGACTACATCGTGAAGAGATAAATCCTCTAGAGCACTATCTGAGTCGTTTTGGAACATTAAGAGGATTTCATATCTGCCAGGACCTGCTGCTGGAAAGACTTCTTTTCCGGTAGAGAACCTTCTGCGGCGATGGACTACACGAATTAATGGAGTTCGGTTACAATGACGGGTGGCTACTGGTCCGAATCTTTCCATACTAAAATCTGCACGAATTGGGGCTGCTAGTTTTTCATTTTGAGGAGATGGGTCATCGGCATGTAATGGATAAGTTATGGTCAGTGTTTTGCCAGGTTGCAATCCGAGAGGCGCTGATGTCCCTACGGTGATTCTTAGGGCATGGCCCTGCGAATCTGGAGACACCAATTGTTCCTCTAACTGGGTGCCATCGACGACCTCTATTCTGTATTGATCTTCGTTAAGGTCGGAGCCTTCCATTTCAATTCGTACTTGATTATTAGCAGGTGCTTGGAAAATACCCGGGATATCATCGAGTAACCGCATCACGTTAATTGGAGCAGATCCGGTGTTTTCTATTACACTAATACAATCTAAGTCCGATGCGACATAGGAGCGTATTCGGGAAATGCTGTACTGTTTGTTTACATCAGCATCTAAGACCTTGAAACTCCTTTCTTTTAATTCTAAAATTCCAGTAGATTCGACATTGGCTCTTGGTAAAATCGAGTAGTTAATTTCATGCGTAAAATTGGGCTTATCTATTGCTTCGATTCTCTTTTCAATCGAGTCCCAAAGCCCTTCTGGGGGTATCTCTTCTCGAATATCTTCCATTTCTAAGAAGGGGTCGCTTCGACCCGCTAGCCAAACAGTTGCACCGGATAGGCTTACAACAAAAGAAGACCGGTTTTCTACAACCAACTTACAATGGAATACATCTGGTCTGTCATCTTCCTTAGGTGAAACATAGCCAAATTGACGGGCTCTAGAACTTACCGAATCAAATTGTGCCCTTGAGACAGTTGCTTCACAAGAATATGCAGCACTAACTGTGCCAGTTGCGAAGCGTTGAATCGTCCTTGTAGTGACTCTTGGAATTATTTCCAAAGAGGCATTATCGCCAACTGGGAGTCTACCGATGCGCCAAATCAATTCATTGTCCTTTATGTCGTATTCAGGGCCATCTGATAATTCAAAATTATCCGGGAGGGCTCTTCTAACTATGACATCAGTCAAACTTACCGGTGCGATATTTTCAACACTAAGTCGTATAAGTACCTCTTGTGCGTGTTCAGAATACGCCATGGATAGACTCGATTCCTGAGGGCGTTCTGGTTCAGTGTCAATATGCTCCCTAAGAACCATCATTCTGGGGCCGGATGCTGTATATGGAAGGGTGGTGGTTTGGGTCGCATCTAATTCACGTACTGTGATTGCGCCGCCCCCTATATCTGTAGAAGCAGTATTTTGTAGCAATACTTCTATGTCCCAAGCACGGTCCTTTCGGCTAGAATTTCGTAGAATTAATTCGCCATCGATGGATTGTTGTCTAACTGTGCCATCTGGATTGAGTACTGATTCTTCCTTCTCCTTTAGAGTAACATACAATTTATCTCCAGGAATTGAATCAACTTCTCCAGCTGGCCGGAGATTACTAGATAGGGCTAGTTGAGGTTCATCTACATCCTCAGATTCTAGTTTTGATTCGTCTTCCTCTGCAAATGCTCTATCAAGAGTATTGTTCCAATCTTCGGAACTTAAGTCGGAAACTTCCTGAGATTCATCATCAGAATCATCTTCCTCCATTTCTTCTAGGGATGCTAGGGTGTCATCGAATGATTGAATGTCAAGCTCATCTACATCCCATGCTTCTTCGCCATCTGCTTCATCCTCTACTTCATCCTCTACTTCAATTGCTTCGAATCCGGGGGGAGGAGGAGGTGGAGGGGTATCGAAACCAACCGGTGGGGGAGGGGGTGTGTCGAAGTTAGGTGGAAGCGGCGGGGGCGTATCTAATCCAGGGGGTAGTGGTGGAGAGGACTCAATATCATCTATAGAAGGCAATTCATCTATGAATTGAGCGATTTTCTCCATCTCCATATCATCATCTACATCATCCTCTATTGCAACACCGACTTCGTCCTCATTGTCATCCAAGCTGAAGCCTGGAGGGGGTGGAGGTGGAGGGATAGGGGGCATTCCCGGAGGTGGAGGAGGAGTATCGGACATGGCAGATGCACCCTCAGAGGTAGGTCACGACGCGCATTGGATTGGTTTAATCATTGCTCGCCCACAGTCCTACGGACTGATTCAAAATACGAATGGTTGAATTACTGCTCCTCTCAGCAATGACTCGTGAGCAATCAAGACGGAACCACTCCTCCAGTAATATTCGTCGTAGGAACAGCAGGTGCTGGAAAGAGTAGTCTTGTCACTGCGTTTCAGCGCTGGGCACGATTTTTACAGATCGATGTACTGACAATTAATCTCGACCCAGGTGCTGAAAGAGTCCATTATGATCCCGAATTTGACGTTCGAGATCTAGTCTCTTTATCCGACGTTATGGATGAGTATGACCTCGGACCCAATGGAGCCCAAATTCTTGCTGCCGACCTAGTTGCTTCACAGGCTCTAGATGTCTTCGATGAGATTGAAGGTATTTCAGGGGACATTTTGGTTATTGATACCCCTGGGCAAGTTGAATTGTTCGCATTCCGCGAGGCAAGCAGCCATTTGGTAGAGGTTTTGGGTCAAGGTCGAGCTTGTCTCGCCTTCCTATTCGACCCTATGTTGTCACAAACACCTAGTGGATTTGTATCTCAAATGCTCCTTTCCTCTATCGTCCACTTTAGACTAGGGCTTCCGACGGCAAACTTCCTCTCAAAATCAGATTTACTAGAACCTGAAATATTGGACAAAATTCTCGAATGGGGAGAGAATCTGGATGTTTTAGAGGCTGCACTATACGAGGAATCCGCTGCTGAATCTATGGATCAAAATTCCAGTACTTCGCGAGCCGAATTTGCCATTGGCCAACTTAGGATGATGCAACATGCCGCAATTCAACCAGGGCTAATCCCGCTTTCCAGTGAGGAGGAAGAAGGCTTAGCAGATATGCTAACCTTTGCCCAAACAATCTTTGGCGGAATGGCCGATATGAGAGATGGATTTGCAGGAGATATTGAACATGAGCAACAATGAGAAAAATGACTTGCTAGCTATCGATGATTTGATTGATGATTTGGATGACATAATTAATTGGGCAATCAAATACAAAAATGACGAATCCATTCACCAGGATTTCAAACCCCTAGAAGGTATGTCAATAGGGTCCATTTATGAAAAGCCATCAACAAGAACTAGAGTTTCGTTTGAAGTTGGAGTAAGTCGCCTTGGAGGACAGCCCTTGACCCTCCTTGCCAATGATATTCAATTAGGAAAATCAGAGTCAATTGGAGATACTGCGGCCGTTTTATCTCGCTTTTTGGATGGTATAACCTACCGATGTTTTGGCCATGCAGATGTAGAGGAATTGGCTAGAACAGCTACTGTTCCAGTAATCAATGCGCTATCTGATTTACACCACCCTTGTCAATCTGCAGCTGATTTAATGGCGATACGCGAGCATGCTAATTCAGAAGGTCATATCGCTTGGGTTGGTGATGGAAATAATGTATTCCACGACCTAGCACTTGCAGGACTAGCACTCGGTTATGATGTCAAATATGCAACTCCAGTTGGTATGGAGCCTGACTCAAATGTACTTTCTCGATGTCAAGACATTGCTTCCAAGACTGGGGCGAAAATATTTGGCACTAATGACCCAATCGAGGCCGTGAAAAATGCCGCAGTAATCTACACTGACATTTTCGTTTCTATGGGTGAAGAACATATGACTGACAAGTTTTCTGCCTTTGAAGGATTTCAAGTAAATGAGGAATTAGTAGCACACGCTCATCATGATTATGTATTCATGCATTGCTTGCCAGCTCATAGAGGAGAAGAAGTTACGGATGCTGTTATTGACTCTCGAAATAGCATAGTTTTGGACCAAGCGGAGAATAGGATGTGGGCCCAAATGTCAATTCTTACTTATCTGTGCAATAATGATGCTTGGCATGCTTACAATGAGATGTAATTACATCAAAGCTGCTAAAATTAGACCAATCATTGTCAAAGTCATTGAGGTTTTAATCAATCTAGATGCGGCAGTGTCTTCTGCCAAATAGATATGTTTCTTTACACTCATCAGTGTAAATAACCCAGGTGCTATGAAAATCATGTGAATTAAATCAAATATTCCTAAGGCAAAGGGAGCGAGTAAAGCTACTAGAGTGATTAGTAAAATCACCCAAGATGCTAATCTAGCATTTTCAGCACCTGCCCTCATTGCGTAGGTATTTCGTCCTTCATCCCCTTCCATATCTTCAACATCTTTGATAATCTCACGAGATAAATTGTATAGCGTTCCGATGAAAAACAAGGATACAGCCCGTTCATTAAGTGGGTCAAACAACCCCGCTGCGCCGAATAAAACTACTAAACCGACAGAGATTGAAATGGCTAGATTTCCAGGCAAACCTCTATTTTTCAACCCTAATAAAATTCGGTCATCTTCATAATTTACTAGGAGAGTTAACGCGATAAGCCAAATGAAAATGGTAGGATACCAGTCTTCGAAATTGTCCGTCATCTCATTTGCAATTTGCCCAGCTAGGAATAGTGAAAAGAAGGAGATAACGCAAGTCAGTATAATTGCTGTAAAGGCTGAAGATTTACTTATTCGGCCAGATGGTAAGGGTCTATCTGGTCGATTTATTTTATCTATTTCGAGATCAAGATAATCGTTTAGGGCATTCCATGATGCCATGAAAGAATATACCGAAAGTGCCAAGAGTGTAGTAATTTTGAGATTATCACCCGTCGGGATACCCTCTAGAGTGAGAATTGCTCCAAGGAATACTCCTACAAATCCAGTAACACAATTTACCGCGCGGAATAAATCTAGCCAGTCTCGAACCATTCCCACGCTTTACGGAAGACTATGTCAGTCTTCATTCCTTGCACGCTTAAACTGCTGGAATCAGTGGTTCGGTTGACAATGACCAGACGCAGACTGTGTAAACACTGCCTCTGAATTGACCTCTTTGATGACCAACCTTAGCAAAGCGAGGATCTTTAGCTAGAATATTCCCCACTTGATTCATGGTAGCACCCCATCTAAATCTCTCATTTAGATGGTCAAATACCTCTACCGTATTTGCTGTTCCTTTTTCTTCAAGTAGGACCAATACGGCTTCTCGCAATCTTCGAGTACGGGACATCAGATAGCCTCCACTGTGACTTTTCTCGAAGCAAGAACGCGGGAATGCAATCCACTCCAGCTAGATGGGCTGACATTAACCTCTATCGCACGTTTTGGCATAGGTTGCCATAGACCGTCTGTAGCATTTCCATTGGATGAGTTTACCAACACCTCAGAATTACGCCTGGTGGAGTTACCAGTTGTCTT
>DAPQ01000076.1 GCA_002502175.1 Euryarchaeota archaeon UBA19
GGTAAGGATTGGAATGTCCAATCAAGAATTGTTGCTAAGTTTTGGATTGGCATCAATAACACTGCAGCGTATGAGTCTCGGTTTGCTAATGATTGGCTATTGTATTGACTAGCCGCCTCGTGCAACCAAATAGGAATCAATTCTTCCACACCTCATGATTTGCGAGTTGAAACTTGCCTATTGAACCATCAGCGCCTGCATACTCCATTGCTTCATTTGCAGCGCTAGAACTACTAATTCCTAGAATCAACTTTGGCCTTTGTATCTTGTCGGAAGATACCAATTCAAGCAAGCCGCGTAGAACTTCTAGACCCTTTACAGGGGGGATGTAGTGGTCAAGAAGAAGTAAGTCTGGTTGGAAGTTCTCAATCCGTTCGAAGCAATCCATTGTGTTCCAATATTGCAAAAATTCACAATTACTGAGGTCAATTCCACCTTCAACAAGAATATTTTCTATGTCATATGAGTCCTCGAATGCGAGTACTCGCATACTTACATCTCCTGAACTTCCCACCATGGAGGGACATCGAACCAAGCCTCGTGCTCTCCCCATCTGTCAATTAGAGGCAGACCAAGGTCGAATGAATTGACTAAAAGTCCGTTAATGGCACATGGGGATGGAATGTAGTCCTCTCCACTTTCTGAGAATTGAAGAGTGAGAATACCTGAAGGTATTATCACATCCATGGGGTTGAATTCCATTAGCATTCTATAACTCGAAAGAGAAGCAGTAGGCTTTGACTCATAACCACCATCGCGATATCGTACATCCATCGTTGCATGTCCAAGCCGTAGACCTGATTCCCCATCTTTCATAGTAACAAATAATTGGCCACCATTACACAATCCTGTACTAACATCTGTGTGAAGTGTGGGAAGTCCTGAGATATGTATTGGCCCATCAGAGATCTCTAGGGTTATTTCGAATCCACCTGAAGTCGAAGAGACTCTTTGATTACCTCCATCGCCAGATACTTGCAGTATAGAGACATCTTCAGGCGGCCATGTTTCTTCGATATGCCAGCGTCCGTCATTTCGTTGCATTTGCACATACGACTCAGGTTCATCTCCAATCCCCTTCAGGTAATATTCGAACCATGGGAATAACTCAACAGCCCAATCAAAACGTGTCATGTTTGGATAGGCCTCTGCCCCGTATCCACTCGTTACTTCTGAGTGTCTATCCGGTTGGTCGGGGTAATTGTGCGCCCACTGACCTGCAATTGTTCGAACGTTGATACCCTGTTGACGAAGCAGTTCGTGGGTAGGGAAAGCATGGTATGGGTCTACATTCCAATCTTGCATTCCCCAGACGATGTATACGCTACCGTTGTAATTGTCAAGCACATCCTGCAGATGGTACCTCTCATCCCAATAATCGTTCCACTCGTCGCCTCCAAAGCCCGCTCCGAGCCATGTCGTGAACGGACTAACAGGTCCAATCGCGTCGTCGCTGCACATGCGCATATCGTCCTCAGTCGCGTCAGCAGTCGCGCCCTCGTACAGGACGTCGTAGAGCATCGCCCTAGCCTCCGATGATCCGTTGCGGTAGAACATCTGCTGGACACCTATAGAGCCAGAAATAGGAACGATTGTCTTCAGATGTGGAGATGGGTTTTGGGCGGCCTCCCAATTTGTCGTTCCAGCATAGGACTTACCCATTAATCCAACATTTCCATTCGACCAATTCTGCTCACCCAACCAATGCACTGCGGCTTGGATTCCTATTTGTTCGCCTAAGCCTTTGACGTCTTGGCAATGCGTCGATTTCCCAGTTCCGAAAGTTGAGACTTGAGCTAAGGCGTAGCCATGGGGTACGAATTGGTCTAACACCCACGCACCGACTCCAGCGTCAGGAATTGTATTCGGGTTCGAGTCGTCACCAGCTACCCCTTCTCCTCCAAAGTCGTAGTAGGGATGGATAGTTGCAATTACTGGAACTTTGGTTCCAGGTTCTACATCTGGCATCCACAATGCGATGTGCATTAGAGCCGGTCCGGGATATCCTACATCTTGCTCACTTGGAGGCAAATCGACTTCGACGAAGTGTTCAGTGGGACCACTCCAAGTGTAAGTACCTGCTTCTGGTAATTGACTGCGCAGGCCCGTCATATTGAGGTCCATGTTGTGGCGTTCGCTGACTGGGGTATTCCACCAATCATCATCCTCTCCTCCGGCGATAGACGGTCCCGCTGCAGTCCAAAGTGTGGAAATAATGAGCATCAAAACGATAGCAACAACTGCAACTCCTCCGCCCAGAAGATAACGTGAATCTACGCCCTCAAATTTACTAGAGATTCTGAATCTATTTTCGTTGATGTCCTCGATTATAGTGGCTTCAAGGACCTGTTCATTGGAGTGTTCATGACCACAGCACTCCTCGCCCATTAATTCGCTGACATAGTCCTAGCAAATGAGACTGATGCTTCTGCGAAGCATCACGCGCGAGGACTCAAATTCACATCAAGCACAATATGATCCCAATGAGGAGCGTAGGATTTTACCCGAACTTGAGAAGTTTCCGTAATTGAAAAATCGTGATTTAAATTTGATAATTTGGTGATTGTCTCATCGATCCAAGAATCGTGATCAGAGGCTGGTGCTATACCGTGGATGTGAAGGCATCCTCCAATTTTCTTAAGGCAGTTAATCGCCAATTCAAATCCGCCTTCCGCGGTTGGTAATAATCCAAGGATTACTCTATCCGCTTGACCGGATAAATTCGGCGCAGTCAAACGATTATCACCTTCATGAATAGTACATCTATTGGCTACCTTGTTTCGATCTAATGACCACTCCAGCGCCTTTACCGCTAGTGGATTCCACTCACAACAATGAACATGATTTACTTGCGAATTAACTAGCATTGGAAGAGTGTAATATCCTATCCCAGAGAATAAATCCACAACAGTTTCTCCAATCCCCCCAACCTCACCCATTCTACGACGCTCATTGACATTCCCTGCGGAGAACATACATTCGGTGAAGTTGTACCCATAATCGATTCCATTTTCTCTTCGAACCACCCAATCATCTTCACCGTGAAGAAGCTCGACTGTTGATTCGCGTTTTTCTCCTACGATTTCACCAATTTTTCCAACCCGTTTTACCTTTAGGGCAGATGCAATTGCAGACCATAATTCTGGTCCACGCAAATCATTCCAGCCCTCTTCCGTGAAGGCCGTACGAGGCAATAAAGCCACATCGGCAAATTTTTCCCATCGCTTAGGAAGAGTGTCCAACAAAGAAGAATCAGCACCTTTCTGCTGAATCAATTGGCCGACGAATTCACGTAGTCGACCATGCGGGTCCTGCTCATGCATCGCCTCTCTGACGATGCATGCCGGATTCAGACTTATGGTATATGGCCGCCCATACGCGCGGCATGCGCCGCGCGGCAGTCACCTTGGTCGTGCTACTGATGATGCAAACAGTAGCCGCCGCTCCACCACCCGGAGACGCAGAAGTGGTCAACGACATATGTTCGACTTGGAATGGTGGAAATGGAATCTGCGACGACTACGATTCTGACCTAGATGCAACAGTTACTGATGAATGGGTAGAAGGACAGGTTCGAATGGTTATGGAAACCGCTTCAACTATTGAGATGAGTATTGAACTTGGAATCTACGAGCTACCAAGAGATGAATTGGGGCTTCTTGATCTTGACTTAGAGGGTGATAGCGATCCATCGGATGGAATCCCAGCAGATTACATCAGAAACTATCGTGAGTTAGCAAGAGGTGGGTCCTCTGTAGAAGACAAAATGATTGATTATGTTGAAGAATTAATCCAAGAAATTATTGACGAAAATTTCCCTGGGGCAACAATTGGCCCAATTCAACCAACAACTGAAATTTCTTTCTTTTCGCGTGAAGAAGCGGTTTGTACAATGAATCCCGACATCGACTCAGTGGATGAAGAATTAGAAAGAGATAACAACCCATTCTTTCCACCCATTTGTTTGCGTTCTGCATTATCGTTAATCGTCGATCCAACAAATATCGGAATGGAGCCGAATACTGGAGATGTAGATAGGATGATGGAGGGATTAATGCTAATGGGAGGCGAGGTGACTTCGAATTTTACAACAATCGCTTCCTCAGGACATTATCTCGAATACGTCATGATTCCTCCATCATATGCAACGGTGGCTTCGGTTAATTCTCCCGCCGAAATTTTCCTATTGGATGAAAGCGAACCGTTGGGAACAGGAGCAAGAATTTCAATCGACAATCTTGCAGGATCTCCTTTGTCTACTCCTTCCATCGTCGACTTAGTCGCTACTTTAGATAGTGGAATTTCCCCTCCCGATTGGCAAAGTGAAGCCGGGCCGTCATTACGATTGGAGGTGTATGTAGATCTTAGAGATCGGATGAATAGCCGTCTTTATCTGAATATTTATGTTCATCATCTTGAAGCCGATGTTCTTGCTGATTGGGGACTTAATCTCGAAAGTTCAACGATTAAATTAGACTCGGTCACTTCTGACGGAATAAGAATGTTTGATTCCGAATTGGATGTTGACGTTTATGATATGTTGACCTCTTTTCCAACAGAGTCTCTCTCTGAAACATTTACTGAATATCTCGGAGTGGATGTATTATTTCAAACTCCATTTTTTTCGAACGCACATGATTCAGGTGGATTAGATTTCATTCACACACCTGGTTCCACCTGTCAGGAAAATTTGGCTTACAGATATTGTTTGGGAAATTCTGGAGCAATGGCAAGTACCTACCCTGTGATTTTACAGACTGGTACTATTCCATCTGAAATGCAGGTATCAAAAATTGTCAATCAGTTTATTCAACATGCAGAGGGAGACATCTCTAGCCTAGATTTATCGATATTAACCGATGAAGATTTAGCTTCAATAATGAGTGTATTGGAACTAGAATTAGAGGTTGACCTCTCTTTCCTTAATGATGGTTTACCAGAAAATTTTCCCTCTACTGATACTAGCATGTATGTGCTATTACCCGAATGGTTAGACCTAGCAGGATCCGATACAGATATCTTAGAATTTCATTCTAATTCTACTACAAATGAAAACCTGGGTATACGAGGTTCTAGACCTTATGATTGGCAGCACGCAATTTGTCTAGAGAGTGGCCGAGGAGGAGTGGGTGATCCCACTGAGTGCACCGATGAAAGTGAGGATTTGATTTGTGGTTCGACCCAAGATACCTGTGTGTCGATGGATGTAGATTTGGAAATAAAGAGGGTGGCAATAAGGGAGACAAAATCTGCTGTGGAGTTTGAATTTACTGCCGAAGTCACCCTTGAAATATACCGCCTCGGTGTCGACCTAGAAGAGGAAAACATGGAGATTAGTCCGATTCCTGCCGACATAATTCGTAGAATAATTGCAATTGGAGATAGAAAATCTGGGGGCTTATTGGAAGGTTCAGATCTCCAGGCAACAATTCCCTTAGCTAGTGGAGATTACAATCTTGAGGTTTCGAATTATGGCTTAATCGGCTTGTCTAATGCACTTATGGACGAGGTCGAAATAGCATTCGAGGAAATAGAAAAAATAGGCTCTCAGGACCTTATTTTAGGTTCAGAAACTCTCAATTCAAAATTGGATATTGAACCGCTTCCAATCTCATTAGAAATACCATCAATGGAAATGCCTTTGAATATGCAAATTAGTGATACTAACCCAATCGAGATAGGTGTCAGAGTTTCGACATCATCGTTAAGCGTCGCTCTAATCCATGGAGTCGAAGATGAAGTGAAGATTAGTTTCGCTCCGGCTACAGTTGAGGCAAATCCACTGGCATCTGCTTTTGCAGACCTAGGGCTTCAATTCTCCGATTTCGGAGTTAGTTCTGAGAGCGCAATATTCTATTCAGTAGTCCCACCGATCATGGAAAATACTCTTTGGGGCTTAATCAAAAGTTCCGCTAGATTAGAAATTACAATGCCTGATTCAATTCGATTAATCGAATTTGAAAGTGAAAAAGGGCTGGGTTATGTTGAGGTAATTGATGGCAAACAGGTTCTGAGTTATCGAACTCCTGTTTGCCCCGAGGCGGAAAATTGGCCACAATGTTATCGTCAACATGATACCATATCTTGGAGTATTGAAGTGAGTTATATCTTCATTCTTGGTGAGGTTGCTCAATACATTTTGGTGATTCTTGTATTCTTAGGTCTGGCTATAAGTCGATGGCGACGACGAAGAAAGGCCAGGAAGGCTGCTTCGAAAAGTGAAAAAGAAGCAATTGAAGAGAAAATGTTGGAATTGGAATTAGCCGCACAAATGGGAGAATTGGAAGAAAAATTGGCTATTGAAAACCCCGGAGATAACGAGACTGAATCTTCCAATTGGTGGGACCAAGACGACCCAGAATAATCATCCATGCAGGTGGGTGAATATTCGCTGTGCCAAAGCCCTACCAATTCCTGGAGTGGCAGCTAATTGTGCTTCAGTTGCGTGTTCTATTCCCTTCATTCCCCCAAAATGACGCAATAGTGATTGGATTTTCTTTGCCCCAAGACCTTCGACTTCTTCGAGTGGGCTCTTCAGACCGCCCTTTGAACGCCGTTTTCTGTGGTATGTATTGACAAATCTATGGGCCTCGTCACGAGCATAAACCAAAACTCTAGATTTTCTGTCTAATTTCACAGGATCTACTTCTGGACGCCAAAGTGTTTCTTCTTTTTTAGCCAATGCTGCAATTGGAAAACGGTCACCCAATCCATGGGATGTTAGCATTGCATGAATATGTTTGAGGTGAGTCTCTCCACCATCTAATAATAATAAATCCGGCCACTCCTGTTGACGCTTCAACCATCGTTCAACAACTTCTTGCATCATTCTCAAATCATCTTCAACATCGGTTTTCACGCGATATGTTCTGTACTCTTTTTTCGATGGTCTACCGTTTCGGAATACCACCGCGGCCCCAACTCTTTCTTTGCCCTGAATTTGAGCCATGTCGAAGCATACAATGTGGTCCAGTGAGTCGAATCCGTGCACCTTTGCGGCTTGGTCTGCAGCCATTTGTTCCAAGTTACCAGATCTCTTGGTTGACTGACGAGTTGCCTGAATTTCCGCATTCGCGTCTGCCATTGCTCGCAACTTTGCTAATTCACCCCGCTGAGGATTACGTACTGTCACTTTCTTTCCTCTTCTTTCACTAAGCCAATCGTTCATCGAATCGGTTAGAGGCGCTGGCACTAGCAAGGTCTTTGGAGGCCTTCGATTAGCATAATGTTCCGACAATACTAGTGATACGGATGCCACGATATCCCCCCGATGAAGAACAGGGTAGCTTACTTGTCCCTGAATTACCCCGTCTTGCGTGTATAGAATCAATACGACTGCTACTTCACCAACTGAAGAGAATCCTACAGCATCGCAATCCTGGTAGAATCTCGAGTGAATGACTTGTTGAGACAAGGTAGTATTTACTGCTTGAATCAAGTCCCTTTTTTGAGCCGCAACCTCGTAATCAAGTTCTGCGGATGCTCTGTCCATCTCTTCCTGTAAGGCCTCGATTAGCACCCCTGCATCTCCATCCAGTACACTACTAGCGGCTCTAACCTGTTGGTCATATCCTTCTGGCTCTATACATGGTCCATGACAGAGTCCAATATGCATTGCAAGGCATCCGCTTGGCAGTAGTTCTGGGCAATCACGAATGCCGAATTGTGACCGAATTAGTCGAATTACCTGTTTTGCAGCACCAGCGTCTGGAAATGGTCCCCAACGCTGAGAGTCCTTTGGAGGATGGCGGGTATAGATTACCCTTGGATGTTCATGCCCGGTGAATGCGATGAATGGGTATGATTTGTCATCCATCAGCATAGAATTGTATCGAGGTTTGTGTTTTCTGATTAATTGCCTCTCGAGAATTAACGCTTCTGACGGACTCTGGGTGACAATATACTCTACATCGTCGGATTCAGCGACTAATTTTGGTACCTTTTCTCGTTTCTGTTTCGCCGCAAAATAGGATCCTACACGAGAACGTAGATTTGTGGCCTTTCCAACGTATTGCACCCGCCCGTCAGCCCGCTTAAACAGATAGACTCCGGGCTTGCGCGGGAGGTCGAGAGAGGCTGGATTGACTGCCATGGGCATGAGTCGGTAAAGGTCAACGCCCATGAACTGATGGCCTCGCTGAAGATACATGCTGAGCGACACACAGCGGCGTCTATTGCTTCGCTTGGCCGACTTTGGAGTTGAGGTAGAGAGTGCTTGGGACGCCCCAAGAGCCCTATCTCTCCCTGGCCTCGCGGAGCATCTCGGGCTAGTTCGCTCGGCAATTCATACGCCTCTGAAAGAGTTGGAAGCTTCTGGCTTGATTTCTACTCGTTCGGCCCATGTTATCGGCGGAGGTCCTCGTCGTCGAACCGTCGTACATTTGACCGATTCTGGAAGGCAAAGGGCAGAGCTCTTGTCCGAGGAAGAATTGCCTGAGAAATCCCAAAGTCTTGCTATTGGTCCTATGCCAAATCAGATTCAAATTCGTGGTAGAGAGGATGAATTAGAGACATTATTGACGAAATTATTGGCTGGTGAAAATTTGCAATTAACCGGACTTCCAGGAATCGGAAAAACTAGCCTTACACGCTCCGTTGCAGAGTTATTGATGGAGCGCGGATTCAAAATACGCTGGGCCACATGTAACTCTGACAGCGATGCTTTTGCAATAGGTTCAATGTGGCTAGGTAAAGAATCCCCCAGTGATCCCGCAGCAATCGCAACTGCAGCAAGCGGGAAAAAAACCGCTCTAATTATCGATGAGGCGCAGGAATTACATCCGCGTCACTTGAGTGCTGTTCATTCGCTACTTTCGGCCTGCGCTGAAACTTCCACAGGAGTTCTCGCAGCAGTACGTGCACCAAGCCCATTCGGAACTTTACCAGGTTTTGAAGAAATTAGAATACAAGGATTGGATACCTCTGATGCTGTCGAATTATTGCCAAAATCAATCGGCAGTGAATCCGCAGAACAGGTTGCAGAAGCATTGGGCGGACATCCATTAGCCTTGCATCTATGGTCTCCAGATGAAGACATACCAGAAGAAGGTCAAGCAGTACAGGAATTTGTTCAAAGTACCGTTTTGAGAAGATTAACCAACGAGGGTCTTGGTACATTGGACGAACTTAGCCTCTCACCATTACCGCTATCCGTTGAGGAATTATTTGTTGCCGAAGGAATCTCAGAATTGGACGATTCGGCAGTTCTCAGGTGGATGCACAGCCTAGTAGAGCCACATCACCTTATTCGCAATGTTCGTCGAGCGACTGTGGATGAAGAAATCGCACGAAATCTGCATAGCAAAGCAGCGGAGATTTGGTCTACAAGAGAGGGTTTGAGGGCTCGGAGAATAGAGGCTCATCATCGTTTGAATTCAGGAGACGAACTCGATACGGAATGGCTGGCCGAAAATGTTGCAACAATTTCTCTTGAAGATAGTGCAGCAGCAGCGGTGCTAATTGATGATGCTATACAGATTAACGACGACGAGAACCTACGCTTGACTGCAATCGATCTCGCCTTTGAGAGAGGTGAGCCAGATGTCGCCTCTGAACACATAGATTCAGTATCAGATAGCCCTCAGAAATTAATCAGAAAAGCGAGGCTTGCTCGGCAACAGGGGGATTTACAAGAGGCTGAAAAATTGGAACAATCTGCGCTTGATTCGTTATCTCCAGCCGAGGCGGTTAGAGCAAAAATTGCCTCCTTGGTTCGAGCCCACGATGATAGGTTACCCGGTCAGCCAACAAAAGTCCAAAGTTCACAAATTGAAGAAGTCGATTTGTCTAGACTTCCAAACACCGATCTCGCATCTGCTAGTCTCGCACTCGACCTGCTTAGACACGCGGTTGCTGTAGAGTCTGGAAGTGTCGAAACCCTAGCCAATGTTCGTTCCTCTTTGGTAGCACAAATGGGAGAAGACCATCCACGATTGGCTTTGATAGATCTGCGAACTCTAATCACTTCACAAGCTGAGGGGTCTTTGGATAAAGCTAGGGAATATATCGATTTGCAAGTAGAACCAACTGACAAAATAATTGCAATTCATATTGCACTTGAAGCAACCTCACCTTCCCATCCCGATTGGCTCGTCTCCGCCCACAATAATGCAATCGGAATTGAATTGAGGCCTGAAGTCCCATCTCACCGAAGACTACTGGCTCAGCGTTGGTATTGGAGAGGTGTGCTCGAGCCAAATATGCGGTTATCCCACTGGAGAGAAGCCATTAGTCGATTCAAATCGGCTGAGTGCCCCGCCGCCGCTTCAGAGTTATTAGTCAGATTAACGCGCTCACTTTGAGATAAGCGTACCTAGTCGTCTATATCTCTGCGCCGATTAGTGTTCTAGTTTCTGCAATTCCATCGATTGCACGAACCTCGTTCATAATACAGCGAGTAAGGTCGTTATCATCATCTGCTTCCACTTTGACAAATAAATCATGCATTCCAAAAACAATCCACTGGCCGCTTACATTATCCAATTTAGCGACCTTGTCTCGGACCTCTATTTCACGTCCAGGCTCGGTTGTAATTAGTACAAATCCCACCGCCATAATTTAGACCTCCACTGCGATTAATGTCTCTGTCTGTTCAACACCGGGAATATTTCGGAACTCACCCATTAGAATCTTTGACATTTCCTTATCATCCTTGAAATCGATTCTAGCGGCTAGGTCATATTCGCCGTAAACAACATGGGTTTCGACTACATTTTCCAATTCCAAAAGTGCTCGGTAAACCTCTGATTCCTTCATTGGTTTTGTCTTTATGAGGACGAATGCAGTACTCAATTCAACGACCTCTGCGTGAGGGGCGCTGGCTGTTTGTTTATGACTCCTATGTAGTCGATGCTAACCTCTTCCAGCAGGGGGGAAACAATACAATGAATGAGGCGAGCCGATTAACCCATGCGCGCGAGGGAAGGTAGGTCAGCCGGCCTCGCAATGTTTCTAATCGCATTGTTAGTCATATCCTACAGTCTACCTATTGCCGCCAATGCTGCAAATAGCAAAAGCACAACCGTCTGGTCAGGAACAGTCCTTCTTCCAGATGGTTATCTCGTAGGCGCTCAAGATGTCTTAATTGTCCAGGAAGGGACAACAATTCGGTTGGGTTCGGATGAGGATCTTACCGTAGATGGTAGAATCATGATCGAAGGTACGGAAGACGATCCTGTGATTCTAGAATCAATTCTTGGTAAACATGATGGAATCATATTCAACCAATCCAGCCAAGGGCTTGGGTCAAGTATTGAAAACCTGACAATTACAGACGCTGAATTTGGTATCACAATCTATGGTTCAAACCCAGAATTAACAGATATTATTGTCCAGAATGCCGATAGGGTCGCAGTTGACCTATTTGATGGAGCAACTCCAACAATCAATAATCTAGAAATCAATGGAGGTGGTCAAGATGTCCATGGTTTCTCTGGTAGCTGGAGATATGGCATAGGGCTCTCTGTGGGAGCCAATTCTGCACCAATTCTCAACGGCCTAAACGCAGACGGTTTAATCACCCGTGCTGTGAATTATTGGGGTAATTCGGGTGGCTTACTATCAAACTTAGAAATTAGCAATATTTCAGGGGCAACCCTTGCTGTTGGAACCGGTATTTGGATTGAAGACTCAAGGCCTCTGATTACCGATGTGGATATCCAGCGTTCGGACAATGGCATCTTTGTTCGACATATCACTGATGGCTGGGTTACTCGGCCAACTTTCCAAAGAGTTGTCATCGAGGACAGTATGTATCGTGGAGTGCTTGTTGAGCAGTATAATCATAGCCAATTTAGCAATTTGCCAGCTCACGCAGTTTTCGATGATTTGACTATTCGTGGAACCGGTGGTGTGAATGCTAAAACTTCAGGCTTGGGCTTTTCAGCATTTGAAGTCAATACAAGTGGCGTTATTGTTGACAATGCCTTAATCGAAGATAATCCAGTTGTCGGCTTCAAAGCATATCTAATCGGCTCTTCAACAATCATTAATGGACTGGAATTAAACAATAATGGAAAGCCACTTCCAAACACTCCGATAAACGATAGAGCAGGATTATTCCTTCGTAGCGTTAACTGGGCACCGGTAATCAATGACCTAGTAGTTACCAACTCCACTGGACCAGGTATTCTATTGTGGAAGGGAGGTGCAATGGGTCAGGATTGGTGGACGTCGAATAACGGTGCTAGTGGTGTTGATTTCCGAGAATTCCATCCTCAGGTAACAATCCTCAGAAGTCTAGATAATGCAGGTCATGGAGTATCGGTTAGAGACTCTAGCAATGTCGAATTATCTTATGTTCTTACATCCGGAAATGGCATTGGTTCTAGCCTACCAGAATCTGGGGCAGGGCTATATTTCCATGAAGCTAATGACGTGATGAGCGGAGGAAAGAATGTCTCCTGCTTCACATGTATTTCAAATGGAGATCAGCATGGGATAGTCGCTAGGGATAGTATAGATCTACAATTACTCGCAGTAGAGGTTCACGATCCACTAACTGGTCCAGCCGTGGATATCGACAACAGCGGTCTTCCCAGAGATGGCATGGTAATTATCGATGATATGAGAATAAATCTCAATCAATCCAATTATGCAATTCGATTACAAGACGTAAATGCAGAAATTCATGGTCTCGATCTTTCAGGAGATAATGGAGGCGTTTTCTGGAGTGCTGGCGATTCGATTACCTCCTACCTATCTACCAGCATAATCTCAGGGAATAGTGGTTCATGTTTCGATATAGTCGACCATTCCGAACTAGTCGTCAACAACCTAGGATTGGCTTGTGCAACAGGTTCCAAGCCTACAGTCGAGTCCAGCTTTGTTAATTTCACAGATTCCGGCTTTATTCCCGGAACAGGGCATGAAACTACTTTCCATCTAGAATCTTCAAGCCATGTTCGTTGGATCTCCTCTAGTTCTATTTCCGACCCAACATATACCGCTTCTGACAGTATTCTGGACATCATGTGGTTCATTGAAGTCCACGCAGTAAATCAGTTGTTGAGACATATACCATATGCTGAAGTTAACCTCTCATTTTCATCTTGGGAAGTAGATCAATCAGCCAACCTGCCGTATCATGGATTCGAGACACTAGGGCCTTATGTTGGAAATCGATGGATTCCTTCTCAAGGCTGGTCAGCCGACAATACGGCCTATGTCGGATGTGATTATGACGGGGTACACAACGATTCTGCATCAATAACTTTGGATGATGATTTATTGGTGTATTGCAGGCTTGAATTAACCAATCAACCTCCATTCATCATATGGTCAACTCCTGAAGACGAGGCTGTTTATCCAAGTGGTAGCCAAGTTGATTTCAATGCTATCGAGTCTTGGGATTTAGATGGCGACGATCTAACATATTCTTGGACAAGCAGTATCGATGGAATTATTCGTCAAGCAGATGGGCCCCCTAGTTGTAACTCGAATCAAAATAACTCATTCCTCGCCGCTAATTTCCTTGGAGGTAGATGTCTCTCAGATGGGTCACACCTGATTACCCTGGAAGTTTGTGATAGTACCAATCAGTGCGTATCTGAAACTCGTACAATCGAACTAATAAATCGCCCTCCTTCCTTGTCCGTTTCCACTTCTCCAAGTATCTCCTCTTGGGGAATAATGCACCTTGGTCGGACCGCAAATGCAACAATTTCACTCGAGGGAAGCAGTGACCCAGAAGGCGACCAACTAACTTGTTGGATAGAAACAAATTACGGTTTCTCTACAGCAACCGATCAGGGTTGCCCGATGATTTTTGACATAGATTTCCCGGGTGCACCAACCCAGTTTACTCTGACAATTTATCTTTCAGATGGAAATAATCCAGACGTAACTTGGAGTTTTGATGTAAAATTATTCAATGAAATTCCGGTGCCAGAATTTGAGGTAATACGAGCCGGCGAGGCCTCAGATAACCTCATCTTATTGGATGGCTCTATGGTGACAGATCCTGAAGGCGATGAGGTTCGATTTGAATTCTGGAGTGACTTAGATGGAATGCTTACTTCGGGATTAACTCCTGACGATGAAATCGAATGGCGAGGGTGGTTAACCAAAGGATTGCATACAATTACCATGTACACCAGCGACGATAGACCTGGCCACGTTAGCACATGGAACTCAATAACTGAACAAGTAAGCGTAAACAACTCAGCTCCGATTTCAGTCATCGCTCAACCGGCCGATCAGACACTTACCGATTCTAGTGAAGTTATTCGCTTTGATGCCACAGGTTCAGGAGACTGGGATTTGGCTTGTAGCGATTTACCAGACAACGGAAGTGGCTTCGTTTGCAGTCCAACCGCCGCATCAAGCAAGGATTTGGTAAGTGTAGTTTGGACTTCAGATAGAATGCTAGAACCAATAGGAAGCGGATGGGTTATTGATTCCAGATTGCCAAAAGGGTATCACACAGTGACCTTGACTATCGATGACGGCTC
>DAPQ01000027.1 GCA_002502175.1 Euryarchaeota archaeon UBA19
TCTGCCTCATATCATGCCTATTTATAGGTAAAATATTCCAAGTTCCCCTAGAGACTTCACTGACGATTGGCTCTGGTGGAGCAATTTGTGGCAATAGCGCAGTAGTTGCAGTTTCTTCTCCTTTGAGAATAAGCCAAGAAGTCCTGGCATTGACTCTTGCAACTGTAAACATTCTAGGAATAATCACTTTCATAGCCATCCCCATATTATCTACAATACTGGGAATGGACCAAGTTAGTGCTGGAATCTGGGCGGGTTCGACGATTCATGCAGTCCCTCAAGCAATCTCAGCAGGCGAGGCTATCGGACCTGAGGGAATGACTATGGCAACTACTGTTAAACTATCAAGAGTGTCTTTGCTGGTTATTCTTGTCCCAATTTGTAGCTTTGTTGCTAATGGGGTTAAAAACCAAAATTTCTTGGAAAAACAAACACTAGCAATCCCCTACTTTCTACCTGGATTCATTTTAGCATCAATATTGACTACATGGTTTCTTCCATTGGAATATTCTGAGGTCCTCTCCGACCTCGGGAAGATGAGTTTAGCGCCAATCATGGCCTGCATTGGATTTTTCTTCACTAAAAGTGGGATCGGAAGGGATGGAGTAAGGATCTTGACTATTGGTGTATTATCTTCTATTGTAATGATAATATTCAGTTATTTCGCGGTATATTTACTCGTTTGACATGTTAGCGTAAGAGGTTGATTAATTGGAGGAAATTATAGCTCTAGTAATCATTCTGAGTATAGCGTTTATGTTCGCTCCGCTTGGTCTAGGAGGGGGGTTTCTATTTGTTCCAACCCTTTACTTCATTTTAGGTTGGGAACTACAATTATCCATCGTTTGTTCATTAATTCTGGTTTGGTTCGTCAGTATAGGTTCACGAAGAGCTCATGATGAGGGGGGATTCACTGTTGCAGGAGTAGGAAGAAAAGGTAGGATTATAGCCATCGGTGGGGCAATTATCGGGGCTTTAGCCGCTGATCGAATAATTGCTGAAGCCGGTGAAAACATAATCAAAATTTTAGCAATTGTTTTGCTTATATTGGTAATTTATCGTGGCATAAAAAAACTAATTGAAGATCAACATAATGATATTCATGATGAGGAAGTTACTGTTGGAGGAGCATTACTTTACAAATACAAATTAGGATGTCTCGCGGGTGGATTATCTGCAGGACTAATCGGAATTGGAGGAGGAGTTATCTTCACAATGTTGAACAGAATTGTCCTTGGCTTAGGCCCACACAAAGCAGCAGGAACTTCTTACTTGATTGTCATGAGAGTTGTCCCTGTAGCGATAGTATCTCATTTACTGTTTAACCCGTCATTAATCGACGAAATAACCAATTTCCATGTACTTGCTCTTGCTTTGCCACTGATTGTTCTTGTAACCGCATGGGCGGGTGCGAAAACCGCAATCCGTATGCTGCCACAAAGGGCTCTAACTTTCCCTTACTTGGTAGCAGTTAGCCTTTCTCTAATACGATATTTGATCGATGTTGTCGAGAATCTAAATTAGGCAGTGGCGGTATCCATTGGGACATCTTCCAATCCCCAATCAGAGGCACTCCAAGCTCTTTCGTGAAAGTAGTATAGAACCATTTTTGTGAGTACTTCAATACTGGCAATTCCAAACCCAACGGTCCAACTTCCAGTTAGTACTCTTGCTATTAGTATAGTATCAGTAGTAGCCACTGTCCTCCAAGTAAGTGTCTTGACAAGGCTACGTGTTCTATTCGCGTGTCCTGTACCGGGTATGTGTTCGGCCATGAAATGACTAATTGAGGCACCTAGTTAACCCCTTCCTAACCTAGTGTTGTTAAATTTACACCGATTCTAGGATAATTGCAATTCCTTGCCCGCCGCCGATACAGGCGGTTGCAATTCCAAACTTCTTGCCTTCTCGCTTGAGTGTATGTGCTAGAGTGAGTGTGAGGCGGCTTCCAGTTGCTGCTAGAGGATGGCCTAGTCCAACTGCGCCTCCGTTGATGTTTACAATCTCATGTGAAATCCCTAATTCTTTCATGCAGGCAACTGCTTGGCCCGCAAAGGCTTCGTTGATTTCCCATAAATCGATTTCTTCCACACTCATCCCCGCTCTTTGAAGGGCTAATTTGCTAGCCGGTACAGGCCCATAGGCCATTATTGCAGGTTCAAGGCCAACAATACCCCAGTTGACAATTCTAGCGAGTGGCGTGTCACCATCGGAGGCGGCCTGAGATGCGGACTTCAGCACTACAGCTGCTGCCCCATCGACCACTCCAGATGCATTTCCGGCAGTAACCAAGGAAGTAGGACCGAAATGTGTTCTTAGCAAAGCTAGGGATTCATCACTTGTGCCCCTTACGAAGTGATCTTCTTCGTTTGCTGTGACTAATCCACTAGGTGTTTCAACATCAACAATTTCGTCAGACCATACTCCATTATCTACACTGTTTTCAGTTCTTGAATGGCTAATTGCTGCAAAGGCATCAGCTTCCTCTCTAGTGACGCCAACTCGTCGACAGATTTCATCACTAGTTTGGGCCATGAAGGAGTCACAAGTGGTGTCTAGCAAATTAGTGAAGAGATAATCTTCCATATCTTTGGGAAGTTCATCACCCTCTCTTGGTGGCCGTCCTAATTTGTAGGTAGAGCGCATTCCTCTGAGTACGTGAGGGGCTTGACTTAGGTTTTCCATTCCACCGGCGACCACAGTGTCAGCCTCACCAAGCATAATCATTTGAGAGGCCGAAATTATCGATTGGATCCCCGAGCCACACAATCGGTTTAGAGTAAGCATTGGAACCTCTTGTGGGATTCCTGCATTAAGTCCTGCATGCCGAGCCCCAAAAATAGCCTGATCGCTTGTCTGTAATGCGTGACCCATCACTAAGTGGTCGACTGACTCTGGACTAGTGCCAGTCTTCTCAAGGGCCCCTCGAATTGCAATGGAACCTAACTGCTCAGCAGTTACATCCGCTAATCTTCCACCAGCTTCACCGTCTCCACGCTTCCCCCCAAGCCACTCACAAAAGGGAGTTCTAGCCCCACCAATCACTACGACGTCTTCGCTCATCGTTACCGCCGAGTTAACACCCGTTCAAGAGTCTGACTATCCCTGAGGGATAGTCCGATTCTCGATTAAAATCAATCGTCGTCAGACATCGAACCTAGGTAATCAGGCAGGTCTACTCCGGCATTTGACGCGATGTCATGTAGAGGAGGTAGAGACTTTACGAGATTGGAAATAAAGTTGGAAGTGGAACTTCCATCTCCATCTCCGCCTGAGTCCCATACAGTGATGCTGTCGATCTTCAAGTTACGAATTGCTTCGACCTGTGCTGATACCATTTGGTCAATCTTCTCAACCATCAACAGTGTAGCTGCGGCCTTTGCATCTCCACCAGCACTGCCTACAAGACCTTGGTAACCTGCGGCCTTAGCTTCCAGAACCTTCTGAACACCAGAAGCCTCAGCCTCGTAGCGAGCAAGAATCGCATCTGCTTCACCACGAGCGATGCGGCGTTGTCTTTCCGCTTCAGCTTCTGCAGCAATCTCAATTTGCTGCTTCTGAATCTGCTCGCGTACAATTTCGCTAGCCTTCAAACGCTCTTCTTCTTCTGTGAACTTGGCTTTTTGAATCTCAGCCTCGGACATAGCGGTTGCAACCTCAGCACGCTGGTTTGCAGATGCCTCGGCTTCTGCAAGATCCGCATCAGAGTTGGCTATCTCAGCCTTTGCACTGTTCTCACCGGAAACAGCAAGCGCTTCTTGTTGACCTACGTAAACACGCTGATCCGCTTCTGCAGTCTTTCGGCCCTTCTCAGCCTCTGCAAGGTTCTTTGCGACCTCGATCTCCTTTGTTCGGTTTGCAGCTGCTGCACCGACCGCACCGTCACGCTCTGCGTTTGCTACGTCAACACGTGCATTCTCAACAGCGGTTGCGGCGGCCTTCTTACCGATGCTCTCGATATAGTCGGATTCGTCAGTAATGTCCACCAGGTTAACGTTAATCAGATACAGTCCAACTTTCTGCAATTCTGTATCTACGTTCTTTCGAGTAAGCTCAAGGAATGCATCACGGTCTTGGTTAATCTGCTCGATTGTCAAGGACGCTACGGTTAGACGTAGTTGACCGAAAATAATCTCCTTAGCCATTTCTTCGATGTCATTTTGCTTTAATCCAAGCAAACGCTCAGCCGCATTGGCCATAATTTGCTTCTCTGTTGAAACACCGATTGTGAATGTTGATGGAACGTTAATTCTGATGTTCTGGAGCGAAAGAGCGTTCCTTAAATCGATGTTAATCGTAATTGGAGTCAGTGTAAGGAAGGCGTAGTCCTGAATAAGCGGCCAAACAAGTGCTGCACCACCGTGTATTGTCCTACTCGCCTTACCCTTATCGGTACGACCGTAAACTACCATTACCTTGTCTGGAGGACATCTTTTGTACCTCTGCGCAAAGAATATTACAATTGCAACCAAGAATAGTATGGTCGCGAACATCATTATTGTTAGTAGTGCACCAGCTTCAGCCATAGCAATCGCTCCGTATCAGCACAAACGCTGCTGACTCATTAAGGCTGTGCCGGCACAGTCTAGTATCGAAAACTGTAAACAGGGTCTAAACTCTCTTTACAATCAGAGTTGAACTAATGATATCGACAACCTCGATAAACTCGCCTGTGGCTATACCTTGGCCATCTTCTGATTTTGCATTGTAGGTCTTCTGAGCGCCGCCAACTTCGATTGTAACTTGGCCAACGTCGCCTTCGGGGATTCGGAGATAAACCGATCCTTTCTCACCAATCGCCTGCTCCATTTCGATATTGCCACTGGCTTCTAGAGAAAAGAACAATTGGAATATTTTTCCAGTTCCATACATCGAAGCTAATCCGGCAACCCCGCCTACTCCTATAGCTAGAGTATCTCCGCCGTCGGACTTTAATGTGTATAATCCAGATAGACCAAAGAACATCATGAACGCCATGACTCCTTGGAAAGTCATAGCGTCGAAAGCACCATCAGAACTCATGATATCGAATTCAATACCAAATAGCCCCTCAAACAAGCCCTCGCCGACTCCACCTACCAACATCAATAGGAACCAAAAGAGGAAAAGAACCCCTCCAATAAGCGCAGATGCGGCGAAAATCAATTCTAATGTTGATCCGGATTCGCCGAAAACAAGTTCTACCAAATTGAAGTCGTCTAGGGATACCATCGATTATGGCTGGAAGGCATTTTGCTTTGATTGCTTCGCCGGATTTAGGTGGATATTCAGACTTTATTCCTACGTCTGAGCCATTCCGCGACCCCACGATCAAAATTCGTCACAGGGCCAAGAGATAGTCCTGTAATTATCGCTGTGACGACTTTGCGTGTAAGGGATGAGGAAACGTACGGTTCAGTAATTGTCCATACCAATAAAGCAATTAGAATAATGATAATTGGTATCAACATCCGTCGAAGGAAAATATGGTACCCCCCAAGCATATCATATGCAGGATTGTTGATTACATCATCAACTCTGTCCGACATGCCCTTACTCGACAGGAGGTCACCTCAATTAGCCAACCAGAATAGGGCGGCCAAGAAAGTTAGGGCGGTTGGTCCTCCATACATCACGGCCTTATTTACGACAGGAGTAGCGTCCTCTCTTCTTAACTCGCCAGTAACTGGATCACGAACTAGTACCGTCTTTTCTGATTTGGAGTATCTGTCTGTAAATTCTTTGTGATTTCTAGCGACAAAGAAAAGGAAATACACCCCTAAAGCAAGCATACCACTACCAGTGCCTTGGAGAATTAGTGCAACGAGTGCAGTTTCTATTTCTGATGCAATGATTAGTTGTGCAAATCCGGTGAGGAAGAAAATCAGAGAGTCAACCCTTGCCATCAAATTAGGCGAATGAGTGGACCATCATCAATCCTTTGCCGTCATAATCATATCAAACAAGACTACTTGGTTTCTTTTCCCAGACGGCCCAAGTACCCCTTGCGTGAGCGATTTTTTTTCCATTTTGGTCTGTGATTTCACCTTGTAAATGGGCTAAATTTCGACCCCTGCGCACTACTTCCCCAACCGCAGTAAGATGAGAACCGACATAAGCAGGTTCTAGATATGACAAATCCAGTTGTGCTGTGGCACACCACTCTTCTTTCGGTAAAGTAGTCACTAATGTACCACCCATCGCTGTATCTAACAACGTAGCATGCAGTCCTCCGTGGGCTACACCTCCGGCGTTTAGATGATCTTCTCTAATCGTTAATTCAACTATACACTTACCAGGAGTAAATTCTGTAATTTCAAATCCTATTGTTTCGGCCAATTTAGTTAATTTTGGGGCACTTAATTCATCTGTCATATTTCAGCCTCAATCATTGCTTGCAGCTAATCCAGTTTGTACCGACCACAACCTAGAGTATAGTCCGTCGGCATCAACCAATTCCTCATGCTTACCTAATTCAGTAATCTTGCCAGAATCTAAGACTGCAATCTTGTCTGCATTTCGAACCGTGGAAAGGCGATGGGCGATGATGATGGTTGTTCTATCTGTGGAAATTCTTTCAATTGAACGCTGCAATGCTGCCTCTGTCTCATTATCGACATTGCTCGTTGCTTCATCGAATACCAGTATTGGTGCATCTTTCAGAACCGCGCGTGCGATTGCCAAACGTTGACGCTGGCCGCCAGAAAGTCTGTGCCCGTCCTCGCCGATATCGGTCTCCCATCCCTCTGGAAGTTCATTGATGAAATTAGTAGCCTCTGCTATACGAGCCGCTTCCAATACCTCTTCCTCACTAGCACTAGGTCTGCCATAGAGGATGTTTTCTCGTACCGTTCCAGGAAATAGAGTGGTATTTTGTGAAACTAAAGAAATTGAGCCTCTTAGTGAGGCTAATTTTAGTTCCTTAACATCATTTCCATCAAGACTGACCGAACCTTCTAGAGGGTCATGGAAGCGAAGAAGTAGACCGACAAGAGTGGTTTTCCCTGACCCTGTGCTTCCAACCAGTCCAATGGTCTCACCGGCCCCAATATTGAGAGAGACTCCATCGAGAACAGATTCTCTTTCGGGATAAGAAAATTCAATGCTGTCAAAGTTAATCTCTCCCTTCGTTTCATCCAATTCAATATCACCTTCAACTAGACCGATTGGAGTATCCAGTAGATTCAGAACTCTGTCTGTTGATGCCATAGCCCTCTGATATAAATCGAAAGTTTGGCCGAGTCGAGTTAGTGGCCAGAGTAACCTTTGGGTGATGAAGACGATTATCGAATAAGCTCCAATTGACAATTCGCCCTCTAGAGCTAACCAACCTCCGACCAACATATTCGCTGTAAAGGCAAATAAAATCGCCATGCGAATTAGCGGGACGAATGAGGCAGAAAGGCGAATTGCATCTCTATTTGCATCTCTATATGAGCGAGAGGCTACTCCTACTCGCTCAACCTCTCGCTCCTCTGCAGTGAATGATTTGATTGTGGTAATTCCACTCAAATTATTATTCAGCAGTGCATTTAAGTCGCCGACTTCTTTGCGAACTTTGGCGTATCGAACACCAATTCTACGCTGAAACATAAACGAGCCACCGACAATTATTGGGATTGGCAATATTGCATAAATCGCCACGGAAGGTGCTAGAATCAACATCACACCTCCTACTACAACAACCGTTGTCGCAACCTGAAGCAGGTCATTGGCGCCTTGGTCAAGAAATCTCTCAAGTTGATTCACATCATCATTCATTATTGCCATCAAACCGCCAGTGGTTTGACCGGAGAACCATTGCATCTCGAGATTTTGAATATGCTCATATGCGTCCATTCTAAGTTCGTGTTGAGCATTTTGGGCAAGATTTCGCCATAATACTCCAAACCAATATTCGAAGAGAGATTCAAGGACCCAAATTACTACCGTAAGAGCAACTAATATCAAAAACTGATCATAAGGGTCTGGATAGCCAAAATCGGCAAGCATAGAGTCTTCTTTGTAGGTTACAACGTCGATAGCCATACCGATTAGAATGGGTGGTGCAAGGTCCCAAAACTTGTTCATGATTGAACAAAATGAGGCGAGCCAAACCTGCCATCGATACTCCCTCAAGTGCCCTAACAAGCGCAATAGAGGGTGGCTCTGCTCTGACATGTGTATCTCTGACTATGGACAGTGCTTGAATCTGCCCTTAGGAATAGGAGTGTGTTGTATCCAGAAAAATACCATTTAGTCAGATGAGACAGGCTGCAAGTCGACTGTAAGATTAGGGTTCTCATCTTTTATTTCCTGCTTTCTTACCTCTGCTTGGAGAGTTAGTAATTCAAAATAGGCATTCTTTGCTTCTGTGTAGCGTGTCATTGCCTCTTGGTATGCAACCTTCTCCATATGGTAGGTCTGACCATCACGTGCTGCGGCATCCATTCTGTAAAGGAGGTAAAAGAAAAAGCTAGTTGGTGCCCAAGCTCCTACAAGAAGTAACCAATTCTCATCGAAGTTGAATGGCCCTAGGCCCATGAATTCAGAATTTGCTCCTACAACCATGGTCGAGATTATGGAGACTGGCCATAGTACTAGGTTTACCAATAATAGTACCCATTCGTACATTTCATACTCAGATCTTCCGCGTGGCCTCTTTGGTCTTGGTAATGTTTCAGTTGTATCCGTCATGTCCCAATCTAGTTCGAAGAAATCATCCGTCTGCTTTGAGGCTTCGCCCGTTTCATTTTGTTCTTTTTCAATTATTTCAGAGTGTAAATTAATTCCGGAGTTAACTTTTTTCGGTGTGTTTCTCTTGAATTTTGGAAGTGAAAAAAGAAAACAAAATAGCAAGGTAAACAACACCACCGAAAATAACTCGAATGGATAAATCTGTGAAAGACTAGTACCTTCATTGATTGGAATAGAAATCCTTCCAATTAACGAAATACCGAAGGCAGAAATAGCGAAGTAAGGCGCGAATCTCTGCCTAAAGAAAAATCCTATAGAGGCAACAATCAACATCATTGAGACAAAATCTAGGACTCCTATGTACTCGGATTCACTCCCGATGAATAGTGGATAGGAAATTATTGCACCGGGAATTAATCCCCAAAAAAAGACCAATGAAATAGCAACAATGGAAATTCCAGTTAGGTCAGAAAACCCTTCCAATGTTCTGTTTAACAATGTACCTTCTGCAAAATAACCAATCCAAATTACCGAACTCAGCAATACAATTGCTGGAAATGTAAACTGTAGATGATTGATGAAAGCCGTAGATATCCTCTTCAGTATCCCTTTTTTTGGTTTCTGATAGACTATAATATCGGTATTTACCGGATTTACATACTCTTGACTAAATTGATTCGCGAAAGGAGGTGATGTGTCCCTAACTATGCGGGTCTTCTGTTGTTTTTTTTCCTTCTTCCTTTCTTTCATATTTTCCTGACGTTTCCGTAAATCGTCACTCATTTCTTCCATTAGATTGTTGAATTTAGAAGATGTGGAAGTAAATTTTTGTGCGGTTTTCTTTGAAGCATCTTGAGAAAGTTCATCTATCCTTACAATCAACTTCTTCAAGCGTTCTTCCAATGATTCGTCCTTCGAGGCCTCTACCATCAAAACATGGAATTCTGCCACCTGTCTTCAACCCTTAGGCGGAAGATTGCAAAATCAAGCATTGGAATGGGTTATGTCTCCTGTCCAAGATTCCGCCCAACTATCATATGTTTTGATTGTAACAACATTTGTCGAATTTGTGCGAATCTCGTAGTAATCAGAGGCTGAAAAATATCCATCTCCTGAATAATCCCAATAGAGGAACTCCCACCAATCGCCGTATACATCGGTTTGGTTAGATGTCAAATCTGCAAGATTAAACTCCGCAATGGTTGATTCGGATTCGATAACCTGGAAAGTCAACTCTACCGGATTAACCTCGGAGGTAAATCCTAGAGGCACATATCCAGCCCAAATTGTAGTTCCATCCGATAATTGCAACGGAGGTTCAACATTGAATTCGATTGCCGCTCTAGGTAAATCCGGTTGAAGGCTCAATTGCACATCGTCTCCTTTCTCGATACTCAATACAAAGGCAGAATCATCGTTTCCATACAATTCGACCCCAATTAGCTCAGGAGGCATTCCTTTCAAGACTAGAATTATACTATGGGTTTCATTTTGAGCACTTGCGACCTGTTCTAGAGATTGGACATCGTGGGTTATTGTCCATTCGAGATCTGAAATCGATGTGGTGTCAAATCCAAATGATGGCCAAAACCCATCAGGGTCTTCAGTGGCTTGTTGGGCGATTTCATAGAACGGATCCTTGTAGTCAGGAATTGCATCCCTTCCCTCATACCAAACATTACCCAATCTAATATTGGTGGTTTCGGTACCTTCGATAACTTCAGTATCGATAGAAGTGGTTCCAAGACTGAACCTCATTGCGATTGAACGAAGATTTTGTTCGTCATCTTTTGCTACATTCCAATGTATTTCTCCCAGTTGAGTTTCCGTTTGGTAAGTTGTGGAGGATTTTACACGCAACTTAGAATTTTCAGACGCCAATAACAAAACATCTAGAGAGTTTGGATTTGAAAGTAATTCGTTTAGAAGATCATTATTGAAAGGAAAACAATCGGTGTCTTCACAAGATTCGATTGGGACTTCCAAGCAACCCGAAGAACAGGAAATTATGAGCAATATCCCCAGCAACACCGCCCGCATTGAGATAAATCCCGTAACTTATCTCTGATGAGCCTATGCTTTGCAGGTCAGCAAGTTATGGCTAAATTAGACCCCAATGATTGTCTCAGACTCAATGCGTCGCCCCTATATGGAGTGATTATTGCGCCTAAAGTGAGAAGGGGGTATATTGGTGATAGGCAACATACTCGTAGTCTACAAGAAAAACTTCGAGGAAGTTCATGACCAAGCGTTGGATTCAATTAGAAACGAATTGGATATTCTTGTCGCCGAGCGTGGAATTAGTGTAGATTATTCTGCTAGAGAAACCGTTAGGCGCACCGATTTCATTGAATGCGATTTAGTAGTTGTATTAGGTGGCGATGGGACCCTAACTTCGATCGCCCATTCTGTAGATTCCGACACGCCTGTAATGGGAGTAAATTCCCATCCAAGGTCAGAGGATGAAGAAGGATCATATGGGTTCTATATGGGTAGTGACCCGACAAATTTCGCAGCTGATATTCGTTCTGCAATTGAAGGGACAGCAATCGTTAATCGGCTACCAAGGTTACAAGCAGAGATTGAAACTACAAGCGGAAACAAAATCCGTTGCGACCCTGCATTGAATGATTTGTTGGTCGCAAATACACACCAATATCAACCCTCAAAATACAGAATTCAACGGGGCCAGAATGTCGATTGTAAACAATATTCATCCGGTTGCCTCTTCTCAACATTCCTTGGCCAAGGTGCCTGGTATCGTCATGTTGTAGATATCGAAGGGACCACGTTCCCTCTATCGGAAGTTGACAGCCACTACCTATTCGTGGCTAGAGATTTACCTCGAGCAGAAAGAAGGGAAGATGGTTCTTACTGGGAGTGGACTCAACAACCTACAGTTATGACAAGCGATATGCATCGTGGATACGTAGTGAGCGATGGCTGGGATGAAACCCATTTTACTCGTGGCTCTACAATCACTATTGACATTCAAGGCCCTGATTTGCAACTACTGACTTTCAGAAGCACAATGCTAGACCGAGTCGCCAATTGGCTTGACAACTGATTCACAAGATTTGCTCGAGGAATAATTTGGTTCGATCATGCTTCGGATTATCGAAGAAATCGTGAGGAGTATTCTCCTCGATCAAATGACCTTCGTCAAACAGAATGCATCGATCTGCTACTTCCTTGGCGAATCCCATTTCGTGAGTAACAACAATCAT
>DAPQ01000010.1 GCA_002502175.1 Euryarchaeota archaeon UBA19
CGGTCGAGTTCTGGCCAAACGGCTTCGCATTTTTGTAGGATTGTTTCACGATCCGAATCGCGTAATTCAAGGCTCCAATCGTCACTTTGAGCCGTCCCTCCAAGTACTGTACAATCTCTCCTTGCTATGGTATAGGTTAGGGTCTCTGGTTGTTGGTCAAACCGACCAAATCCTGGGTCTTGGTCTATGTATATAATCTGGCCACGAACTGGTTTGACCTCCGTGTCTTGACATAATTCTCTTGCTCCAATACCGCTACAGTTGACAATAACTTCCGCAGAAATTCCGGCTAAATCTTCCACTACATTTTCTTCGATTATTCCGCCTAGATCACGAGTTCGTTGCAATAGCCAAGGCATGTAGTGATGCATCTCAATAATCGGAGATTCAAATTCCCATCCAAAAATCCAACCTTCCGGAATTTCGCCGGAGTCTAGAACTCGGAAGTGAGTGATATCTTTTCTCCAACCGGGAAGTTCCACAACTTCACGAAGGTATTCCCTCCCAAATCTCATTGTAATTCCAGACATAGGTTCTTCTTCACCCAATCTCATTAGTTCAGTATAAGTTTCAGCACCCCAGCGATCTGTTTTCTCGATTGGATGAGCTAGAAATGGGTACCACAAAGCGGCAGCCACATCCGATACCAAATCCGGTGAAAACTCTCTAGCCATAACTCGAACACTATGGCCGGCCTCTAACAACCGGATTGCAGAAGATAGACCGGATACACCCGCCCCAATCACAACGCAATCCATATCTCTTCGGAGTTAAACAATCACTTCACATCAACGGTCCAAAAGTGTCTTGAAACGCTCCATGATGTCAAGTATATCCGATAGTATGCCGAAGGTCAGAAAACCCAAGGGTGGATGGTATATTCCCCGCAAGAAAAAGCGCCGAACAGGGCCTAGAGTAGCACCTAGTGAAAAGGGCCTTCCTCCTTGCCCTGCTTGCGGAGAGTGGTCGATGCAGAAGGATAACAATCGGGTTGAGTTGTATTGTGGAGCTTGTGGAGCAATAATGAGTTCACGCTAGAAATTAGGGCTGAACCTCATATGGGGAGCCATCTACCGGGTGTTGTCGCTGTGATGAGGAACCGCACCGGATGCCTTGGGCGTCGCGAGTGATGGGCGATCTGAGCGACACTAGGGTGATTCCATGTCTAGGATAATAACAGATGCAACTGGAAAGAGGTATTTGCTGGAAGATCCAGTGCCTCTAACCCAAGCACCCGGGAATATTCAATTGGCTACAAAAAGCACGCCATGGAAGAATTATTGGAGGATGCTGGGGACTGTTATTCTTGCATTTATTTTGATTTGGTTTGGACTTAGTTCTGTTATTGCAGGTTTAATCTATCAAGTGGTTGAGATTACTGCTCTGGGGGCAATTTGTTCGCTAATTCCCCTTCCATTCCTAATTATCCTGCATAGACCTAAATTGATGCATGTTAGGTTGGCAACTCCAGATCCATCTGGAAAGAATCACCATCCGTTGCCAGAGGGTGGTTCCCTCAAGACTCCTCAACCCACAATCTTCCAACGGTTTGTAATCACAGATGATTCGATTCTAGACATGCCACCCCTTAGCCAGGTATGGGGTGCTTTCATTGCAATATTGGTAATTGGTGTGGCGTTATCTATTCCACTAATTCTATCATTAGCATCGGGGGAAGAGGATTTACTTGGCGTAGTTTACCTGCTATCTTTCTTCCCCGTTCTTCTTCTTTCTATAGCGGCATTTTCTATTCCTGTTTTCGCTTGGTGGGCGACGTCCTCGAAAATAATTGGTTTACCAACTAAGAGAAGGGACGCTGAAGCCTGGATGATTGCTGGAATGGCTTCAGCTCTTCCGGCATTAATTGTCAACAGTTTCATTTTCCCTCTATTTCTTCCAGGTGGCCTTTCATATGATGATCAAATGGCTTTGACCGCAGCAATTAGTGCACCAATAGGTGAAGAGATTTTCAAACTATTAGCAGTATGTTTGTTTTTACCGACAATTCGTAATGCAAAAAAGGGATTCCAAGTGGGATTTACCGTAGGATTAGGATTTGCGTTAATTGAGAATCTAGTCTATATTTTAGGTAGTGCTTTTGGTGGCGCTCCTTCTCTAACCTTAACAGCTCTAATGAGGGGTATTGGATCAATTCCAGCGCACGGATTGTGGACAGGAATCTCAGGATTTGGGCTTGGCTATTACTCCCAAACTACAGATGCTGATAAGCGAATGAAGTGGATGCTTAATCGGTTTAGCATTAAGTCGGTTGACGTTGTAGAAAATCTAGGCTTTGACATAGATGGGGATGGAGACCATTCTGGCTTTGATGAATTTAGACCTACCTTTGAAGAAATTTTGGCGAAAGACGAGGCCGAATCTAACTGGAAATTGATAGACAAAAAAACAGGGGAACTAATCGATGCCCCAGGTGTCGAGACGAAGGAAGTCAGTCATTCATTGGTTACTCCGTGGGATGCTGCAAATCTAAGAAAAGAAGATGGGTTGAAGATATTACCCACAAAGAATGTTCTAGCTTGTCTAGGAATCGCAATTGGCGGGCATGCATTTTGGAATGGTACATTGGTGAGTGTCGAGAAATTGGGAGAGTTCCTTGGGCTCGGATTGGGTGGCGTATTTTTCCTAAACATGGCCTGGGTTTCAGTACTGATTATTGTTTTACTAATCCTCGCTCGTGGTATTTTCAAGGGGGTACGTTCTCTACCTGCGGATTAAATCGCTTTAGGGAATCCTTCATCATCCTCTGACGTCGTAATGGTAGGGTAGGACATGGACCCCACAAGTGACCAGATGATTTCAGTTGGCCTAGTATTTGGCTTGATGATGCTCTCCGCGGTGCGTGGAATGCTGAACAGAACCGGGTTAATTGCGGCTGCATTAGTCGGACTTACAGTGTCTTTGTTCGGTCATTGGACATGGTTAACAATTCTCATTTCATTCCTCGCAGTAGGCTCATTAGCCACATTGTGGAGGTATGAAGAGAAGGCCGCCTTAAGGCTGGCAGAGGACAACAAAGGAGCTCGTGGATGGCGGAATGTAATGGCAAATGGTGGGGTCGCTTCATTAGTCGCAATTGCAAATTTTGCTCTTGACCAACCAGAATGGGCTTACTTGGCGGCCTGTGCTTCAATCTCTGTTGCCGCCTCCGATACTTTAGCCTCCGAAATTGGAAGTCTAGATCCTAGAACTCGAAGTATCATCAATCTAGAAGCAGTACCCGCCGGAACAAACGGAGGGATGTCGGTAACAGGCACTTTTGCGGCATTTGGTGGTGCCGTACTAATTGCATCACTGTCGGTTGGACTTGCTTCAATTACGGATGTTGAAATCCCTCTATTGACAATGTTAGTAGTTGTTACAGCAATCGGTTGGCTTGGTTGCCAAGTCGATTCTGTTTTAGGCGCCCTTTTTGAGAATAAAGGGCTGATTGGGAAGCACACTGTAAACTTCCTAGCAACACTATCTGGTGCGCTGATGGCTATATTTATCCATATCCGCTTCCTCTAAGAGGAAGCGTTTGTGAAACCTAAAGAATACGTTTTTGTCGAACTCACAGAAGCGCGAGGTTTGAATGCCGGTCCAATTAGCGGTGGGGCAAGAGGTGTAACCGTTGTTGAGGTCAAGAGCGCTTTCGGCAGCAATTATTCTACTTCTCATTGGTACCTTTGTAGCAAGTTCTACCAGTGGCCAAGAGGTAGAAGAATTTGGCCCTGGACTAGAACTCAGCATCCCTCAAAATCACAATATTTTCCTTCATGGGACAGAAGAAACCCCCGAACTTCGTAGAGATTGGCCAATTCTCACAGGAATACCAGGGGGTTCGGCAAGTTTCTCCAAGACAGCAGGGGCGCCAGAAAATCTCGTAGATGTTCAAGGAATACCGATTGTAGAGGCTCTTTCCCTAAACGGCACAGTAACTGTTGAATTGTATGCTTCATTAGAGGCGAAATCTCCAGTTTGCAGGCAAACTAACGTTATTCCTGGTTCTCCCGCTGGAGCAACAACTCAATTCTTTGTGACTCTAAGATGGGGTTCTTTCACTCTTCTAAACAGTATGGCAACGAATGTTGTAACTATGGAAGAATCCTATACTCAATCTCATATTTTCCAAGTTGAGGCACCTGTTAATGATGTAGACCTAGGGCCAGGAGACGTCCTATCTATGCAAATTTCAGTACAACACGATTGCGTTCAGCCGGGCTCATTGTGGTGGGGGACTTATGATGCGAAAAGTGGAATCACATTTTCGGGTGACTTAATTGACCCACAATTAGAACAAGTCACTGATTCAAACAGAATAACAAGAATCGAGTTTACCCCTATTTCACCATGGGGCCCTTCGGATTTTTCACAACAAGTTATCGAAGTTGTTGGGCCGATGGATAGCTACGAATCTATGGTTCATGGATTCGGTCAAGAGGATCAAAGATTGGAGCACTTTGAATCTCCTCATTCCTTTAGGGTCGGTGAAGCAAATAGGACTGTTCTTACTTGGTCTACATCAAAACCCTTGGAACCTGGATTGTACATGATAGATGGTTGCTTCAAACTTCAAGATCAAGATCCCGCAGAACCTTGTGATGTGATTGGAGTTCTGAAATTCAAAGTTGAGGAAGATCCTCAGGCTCTATTGAGCGGAACATGGGTCGCCATAATGATACCACTTGGGGTAATTGCATGGCTCGGTGCATCAATGAGAGAGGCCATGTTGCCTCTTCCTGCTTATGCAGTAATTCTTGTTCTTGCCATTGCGAGTATTGGACCCGCCATCAACCTGCCAGACATAGATGCCAATGCACCACGTTCAGATGGCGCCGCACCATCCTTCACTCTCTTGGAGCACGGGGGGGATGGTTCGGTATCTCTGTTTGAATTACTCTCAGATTCCGATGCTGTTGTTGTTGGATTATATGTCCCCGGATCTGCTAATGCAAACCGTCAAGCAAATGATTTCCAAATGGCTGATGCACTGATAGATAGAGATATTTCATTTGTTCAAATTGCTACTGGCGAGGGGGTCAGAGCAGTCGATTTAGACGCTCATTCCGAATTGATCAATGGTTCTTGGCCATTATTGATGGATAATGCAGATTCTAGTGTCGGTAAATCCTTCCCGAGTGGGGCAAGTGATGCAGTCATTATCATCGATGCAGCGGGTTTCATCACAGATTGGTCACCTGGAATTTACTCAAGTTCGGAGATTGCTGACGCGGTCGAAGAAGCAACGAAGGGCTCTGGGCATAGCGTGTTTGACCCACTTACCTTACTTTGGGGTACGGCCTTACTTCCTTTATTCGTTCTAGCTATGCCGCGAGAAAGGAAATATCAGCAGCCGGATGAGGTTCTCCTCCCCGGCTC
>DAPQ01000009.1 GCA_002502175.1 Euryarchaeota archaeon UBA19
GCGTTGACTGCGCCGCTATACTGCTTATCTGAAGGATGTATAATATCCGCTGGATCTCCATTTCGAATACTAATGCTTCCAACTCCTGAGGCTATGTTTGCTGAAAGTTCTCCACAGGCGTCATCGAGTGGCCCAGAAGCAGCATCTCGGAATATCGCAACCATGTCGTCACCCTCGACTTCTATGCTAGAACTCAAAATGTTGAATTCCATACTATCTCCGTAATGAAGAGTTCTTGCTTGGAATGAAGAATCTTTTTGCATAAACAGGGAGAATACGATTGCTCCAAGAATTAGGGCCGAGATGGTAATTGCTGCGATAACTTTCGGAGAGAATTGAATTGAAGATAGGCTAGGTATAGTAATCGTAATCGAGGCTTCTTCCGCATCTGAATCGATTTCACTAGCGACTAAGGCTGGCTCGGTCTCATCGGATATCACGCCTCCAGTCCAAGCGTCTTCTTCCTCTTCGTCAAGGATTAACTCTGGTTTTTTCGTTACAGGAATTATTTCTTCCTCATCACTTTCTAGGACTAAGTCAAGGTCATTCTCAGCCTCCGATTCAATTTCGGCCTCGACTATATCTGCCTCCATGACTTCTGCTTCGAGAATTTCTACAGGTTCGGGTTCAGATTCTACAACTACTTCCTCTGGTTCTCCTTCTCCACCGGACTCAAAACGGGAAAGAAGTCGATCTATTGCATCGTCCTTATCTTGTTCTGAACTAGACGATATGACTTTGGTTTCAGGGGGGCTTTCAGGCATCTTCTCTCCGAGTAAACGAGAGATTAACTCCTCCTTCTTACCGGAGATGAGTAGTCCCTTTTCTTTACACAAAGTACGTAGTTCTGAGACCTTCATTGATGATAGTGAATCACGGTCCAGACCCATCCCTCCTGTTCGGCTTACGCTAGGGAGTCGCACACTGGGGCTTTCAACTCCTTCGGCGTTCCGCTTTGCGGAACGCGCATACGCGCGTGTGGGAGAATTCGCCAGAGCGGCTAATTTTCCCAAATTTTAGAGTTAGATTGGGAAAAAGAGAATATTCTCATCCCTACCTACATCCGTCAGACTCAAGAAGGGATGGTGGTGGGCGCGGAACATGTACCCACGCCTGGTCATTCTCTCGCGCGGTCCGAGGTTGTACTCAACCCGCCGTCTAGCAGAAGAAGCCCAGAAGGCTGGATGGGCTGTTCGAATCATCGACCCATTAAGGCTCACTGTAGTGGTTGATGAGAAGGGTGGCCGAATATTCCACCGTGGATGGCCTATCGAATGTGAAGCGGTAATTCCGCGAATTGGATTCTCCATTACTCGAAGAGGTGTGGCTATAGTTCGTCAATTCGAGCAAATGGGAGTAATTGTTCTCAATCCGTCTCTTTCGATTGAACAGAGTCGAGACAAACTCCTAGCTAGCCAATTAATGGCGGATGCAGGAGTTCCTATCCCTGTAACAGCCCACGTCGCTTCTACTACAGACGTAGACAGCGCATTGGCTCGAGTTGGTGGAGTTCCTTGTGTCGTAAAGGCAACAGAGGGGACTCAAGGTTCTGGAGTATTCCTCGCTAGAAGCTATCCTCAGGTTAGACAACTCGTAAGCCAAATGCTTGAGAGAGGAATGAAACCATTAGTCCAGACATATATTGAGGAATCTCATGGTAAAGACATCCGAGTTCTTGTCGTCGGTGGAAAAGTCGCCGCTGCAATGCGACGTCGGGCATCAGGAAGTGAATTTCGATCAAACTTCCACCTTGGCGGAAGTGTAGAGAGAGTTCAGTTGGATGAGGAATTTGTCTCAGTAGCGCTTTCAGCGGCAAATATCCTCGGCATGGATATTGCAGGTGTCGACCTCTTGGAATCAAGTAATGGTCCACTTGTTCTGGAAGTCAACTCAAGTCCTGGCTTAGAAGGAATCGAGGGTGCTTCTGGAGTAAATGTCGCTGGGGCTGTTGCTGAACATCTGAATAATCGTCTGGAAGCTTTCGAAAGACAACAAAAAGAAGAATCGGAATTGCCAGATTCAGCCTCTGACGAGCCCTCAATGACTACTGATTGAAATCAGTAAACGGCTTTTTTGCTATTGTTCGAAAAACCTAGCCGTAAGGTTGTCCACATCAGAAGCATTCAAGTTTGGATAGACACACTTGGGCTCGCCCGTATGGGCAGGGATGCACCCGTCGTTCGCGACGGAAATAGGCGAGGGACCTTGATATGGAAGACGAAGATAGAGGAATTGCTAGCCGAGAGGTTATGCAGGGGCGGTTCGAAACTTCCTCTACAATTAGTCAATCCAGCTCGGTAAACCCACTTCCTACGAGACTAATGCGATTGGCAGCCCTTCCTTGGTTCGAGTGCTGGGCTGGGCAATTACGCACTGAAAAGAAATCAAAGCACACTATCCGCGCATACACAGTAGCGGCGCGCGATTTCTCGACTACTGTTTTACCGGGCGAGGAAGAAGTATCTTGGGAAAATGCTCAGGGAATTCCTGTAAGAGTTTACCATGAGCGAGTTGATCCATCTTCGGGGCGTGTAGATGCTTGGCTGAACAGCCTAGGTGAGTTGCGTCCTGCTACAATAAACGCCAGACTAGCAGCGGTATCTCATCTTCTCAAATGGCTAGGATATGCTGTTCCTGAATGGGTACAAAGACCGGCGCGCCGACGCCCTCTGCCACGGCCATTAGGTCGTTCAGAGGTACTGAAAGTGCGTTCAGCGGCGCTTAGAATGGAAGACCCATTAGCACATCCAATAGTTACCACAATGTTAGACACTGGATTGCGAATCTCTGAATTATGCAATTTAGACATCGATGATGTTGACCATGAAGACCTATCTGCTCTTGTAATCGGTGGTAAGGGAGAAAAGGATCGAACGGTTCTGTTTACCAAGAAGACTACGGAAGCAATTGAAGCTTGGAATCCGATCAGAACTATGCGCTCAAAGATGTTAGAAAATGAAGATTCGGAAAGAGCCCTCTTCCTATCTAGCAGAGGAAATAGAATCAATCCTCGATCTATTCAGAAATTAATTGACAGATTGGCTGATGAGGCTGAAATCCCCCGTGCGCGATTATCTCCTCACACTTTGCGACACACATTTGCGACAGGATTGCTTGAGCGTGGTGCAGATTTAGTTACCATTCAGAGATTATTAGGGCATGCAAGTATCGCAACAACCAGAGTATATCTGGAGATTAGTGACCAAACACTGAGAGAGATTTACCACAGGGCTCAGCGTTTACCAGAATTGGAAGAGTTCGAAATTGATTCAGAAGTTGAAGATGAATTAGAAAGCGAATATCTCATACTTCCAGCGACTGCGATTCAGCAAGAGTAGTAGACTCATTTTTTTGCTGGGTTTTTCTTATTTTGTCTCTTATCAACAACTTCTGGGCCTTGCCATTCACGTTCAGCTTGAACATTATTTCCTGAATGACCAGGGAGTGGACAATACTTTCCAGCACGACAGCGTGAGCAGTTATCCTTTGGTGGAATCTCTACGACTTTGGTAAGTCGTCCGTACTTGCGTCGTGGCACGTGATAGTGTTCAAACAGACGGGACTTGAGCATTCTCGTCTGCACGTAACGTTCAACGCGAAGGCAGTTCAGCCGTCATCATGGATGACGAGGCCGAGTCGGTAGAGGAGGGGACAATCGGCGTCGATCCCAACAAAACCATACTATGGGCTCAGGTAAGAGAAGGACAACCTCAGATGTCAATAGACATTGAAGGAAGACTTCGCCCCGCTGGAATCAAGGGCAATTCAACTGTATATCTCGGAGATGTTGCTAGGGCTGCTCTCCGCTCCCTAGGTCCTGCTGATTCACCATTTTTCGAATCAAAACCTGGTTATGATGAACAGAGGTGGGGATTTTCAACCTCAGCAGGAGATGTTTCTATGGTTGTAAAATCGGATTCATATTGGGGATTCGGATTAGTAGCAAGATGTTTTCTAAACCGAATCGAAATCACTGGTCCATTGGCTCTACGTGCGCGCATTATACACGATATAGCCGCCACCTTAGGTCGAAATCCTTGGGAGCCATCATGGACATCGAGATTTGAAAAAAGGACAGGCGCTACAATTTCCCAACATCGTAGCGCTTGGGAAGGACTCATTCATCACGCTAGAGATGAGATGAACGAAGAAATAACCAATCTTTCTGACAAAATATCGGCGCTTCGTGGAAGCGAGGATATCGAGCTCATCCTAAACCAAGCCGAACAAAATTTGCATGAGGCTCACGCAGCCCTTGCCGATCACAATGCTCCAGCCGTGGAAAGGGCTCTAGCAAGGGCAACACAGGCTCTAGTGGAAGCAGACCCAACAACCGAAGTCAGATCATCGGAGGCAGCCGCAATCGGTTCGGGAGTTCTCACTTGGTGGGACAAGAAACAGCAGGAAGATGAGATTGAGGCTTCGCACCTACTAGATGATGAATTACCAGTTGTCGATTTGACCGGTGAAGAGTAATCAGACAATTCCGGAAAGGACGTCGCCCATCCATGCCCATACTCCATGGTGCTGAAGATAAATTGCTAGAGAGAAGACTACACACGCAGCGTAGACTATTCCTTTACTGATCTGAATGGCATCCTCTGACTCTTCGTCGAAGTAGCGAATTAAACCCGCTGCTTGCTGGATACCGCTGCCCTTCTTCTCCTTCGCCATCGGGCCGTCGCACCTACCTGCACTATTTCAAGACGGCGAAACAGAATAATTCAGCAAATTTACAATAAATTGCCCTAAATGATTCAAAATCAAGGGTCTAGTGTCTCAATTAGTACACATCCACCATCGAGTTCGACAATCTTTGAGGCCGCATCCATGGCAGCATCGATTCCGGCTGTCATCAAAATTTCTCGGCGCTTTCCAGCCGATGATTCGAATACTAATCTGTGAGATAATACTTCCAGTACATCTCTGTCTACAACCTGCCAGACCCATTCTTCTTGATCGACTGTGATTAATGCCTCAACTGGCACTAGGGGGCCTTGCTCCCTACCATTCGTCCTTGCTCGTTCAACAAGGCCAACCAACTTTCGAGTTGCCTCCGTATTGGTCGTTCGATTTGGTTCGGTTGGGCTCCTCGCTATTCTTCTTCTCAGTCCTGTCATGTGCATCCCATACGGCATAGGCCGTGAGTCGTGAGCGCATAGTTAGAGGTTTAACCGTTTACGAATTTGTTTGGGCGAAGAATGAGAATTATTGGGGGTAGTGAGATTGCCAGAGCCAATCGCTTGATGTTGAAGATGATTGACGCGGCCTTGTGCGAGAAGAGGTCGATTGGGATAAGGCCGCGCGCGCCAGCCTGTTATTGAAGGCGGTGAGTTGCTGGCGGAAAAATTCTGATTCATGGTTCGCACACGCGTATGAAAGACTCCCAGAAACAGTACGAGTGAATCCCTTATCAGGAGACCAAGAATGGCTCGAAGACTGGTTAAAATCGTTAGACTGTGAGCCTATAGAGTGGTTCAATGGAGTCGGTTCTGCTTGGACTATGCCGTTCCCACGCGGTAAGGCTGAGGGAGATGTAAAATCCGCCCTTGCCGCTTTACATGAAACTGGAAGATTAACTCGGCAAGAGGCTGTGTCGATGTTGCCTGTACTGGCTTTAGACCCGAAACCTGGCGAATATATTCTCGACTTATGCGCCAGCCCGGGATCAAAGACTTCACAGATTGCAGAACATCTGAATGATTCTGGAGTCGTTGTCGCGAACGAAATTGTCAGGGGTCGAGTAAATCTACTAGTTTCCAATATGCAGAGACACCGTTCGCGAAGCAATATCATTGTCAACCACGATGCACGTCATTTTCCCAAGGTTCCAGAATTTGGCTATGACCGAATATTAGTTGATGCACCCTGCACAGGCACTGGAACCACGCGCAAGAACCCCGATGTATGGTCTCGCTGGAAACCAAGTGGTGGACGCTCGATGCAGAAGTTGCAAATCGATATTTTGAGTCGGGCTACAAAACTTGTCAAATCTGGAGGACGAGTTGTCTACTCGACCTGTTCTCTAGATCCTATTGAAAACGAAGCTGTAGTTGCCGAGGTTTTGAGAAACGACTCTTCTTTGAAGCTGATTTCAGCCCAAGATTTGATTCCAAAATTACTCGCTTCTGAAGGAATGACCCAATGGCCTGTGCTTTCTGATGAATGTTCAATTGTTCAGAATGAACAAGAAGAAGACCGTTTCCTTTCTCCTTCTGAAAAAGAAATCATTGATGCTCTGCCACTATGCATGAGGGTGTGGAATGATGAGTCAACAGCAGGAGGATTTTTCCTTGCTGTAATAGAGAAAAAATCTTCTGTAGAAACAGAAGCCAATACGCTAGTTAATCGGGAGTTAACGGAAGATGAAGCACCCGTAGATAACGAGGATGTTCCGCAACCAATTTCATCAGATACTAGAACCATCTTGGAAGAGGAATTGGGAGCCTTACCAGACGACCTCTGGGTGCGAGGAAAGAAAGTTCTCTTATCGACTGCCGAAGCACACGAAATTTGGTCCTCTGAAAGGAGTCGAAGAGGCGGAAGGACCCGGATTCCGGGTAGGCGTTGGCGTCCTTTGAAAGTGGTTTATCTCGGGCTCGAAGCAATTCATTTACGACGTGGAGAGTTTGAGCGAGTTGTTGGTTCTGCGGCGAAAAAATTCGCCGATATAATCGAGAAAGGACGTACCGAAGTGCCATCGGAAGTTATCGATTCCTTACTCTCAGGAGATGAGCCAGAACCCACTTCGCTGAGTTCAAAACTAGCATCTGAGAGAGGGAATTTTCTGTTGGTCGATGAATCGGATGGAACCACTATTCCGGTTTGGATTGGAGGACGAGTTAGTCTGATGATGAGAACCGCAGAAGTACATGTTTTACGACTAATGAGAGATATCATAGTCAATCAAGAAGAATGAACATACGTTCAATCTACTAGCGGATTTTGAGGTGAATGTTCAATAGCCTAATGCCTTGAGCACAGTCTCCCGAGGGATATTCATTCTCGACGATACCGACCGTAGAATCATTCAGGTGCTGGAACGCGATGCTCGAACATCGCTTCGCGGCATAGCAGAGGAGGTCGGTGTTTCTCTAGGTACAGTTAGCAATCGAGTGAAGAAATTAGAAGACAGTGGAGTCATCAAGGAGTACCGAGTGAT
>DAPQ01000046.1 GCA_002502175.1 Euryarchaeota archaeon UBA19
ACCGAATTAGGCCAGACTCGTATGGAGGTTGCTTACGGTGCTGGTGATGGAGATGATGATGCCCAGGCAGTTGTTGCCCGCAAAGCCTCGATGGGCGTGCTATATGAGCAAATTTACCGACCATGGAATGGGGAATTAGGTCCTCGTTGGGTTCGCAATTATGCTATTTTTAGACATCATGTGTATGGCTTATTCAGGGGTAAAGGTCATCGCCACTACAATCCATTTGTTCGACTTTCAATCCTAGTGATTTTCCTAACATCACTCACTCCGATTGCAATGATTTTCCTTTCTGTGACAATTTCTGGAGGAGAGGGTTCTGATTGGCTAAATCGTATGTGGGGTGTGAATCGATACAACCTTTGGGGGCAAGTTCTCGGTTACTTCCCAAGAAATCTCTGTATGTGGCCGCTTCTAACAGCATTGGTAGTCGGTGGAATGATTTCTGATGACAGGAAGAATGGAACGAGTGCGATTTACTTCTCACGTCCTGTAACCAGAATCGATTACACCGCGATGAAATACCTTTCATCTGCAGTAGTTCTCGGATTTGTAATTGTATTTTCATACATGCTTTACTACACTTCTGCAATCGTTTTCAACGGAGAAGGATGGGCTTACCTAATCGATACACTTCCGATATTCCTAGGGGGATTACTTGCCGGTATTCTATTGGTAATTACCTATACTTCAATTGGCATGGCTCTATCAAGCGTTAGTCAGAGCCGCTTCTTTGCTGCAATAGGTTTCCTTGCAATTATTTTCGGAACCAAATTAGTTGCTCTAATGATTGAACTAATCTTTGAAACTACAGTGTTTTACATTCTGAGTCCGTATGATTCCCTTGCTCATCTTGGTCAATGGCTTGTGGGAATTCCTGCAAATTATGAGCACTCCTTAGCTCTTTCAATAATCTCAATTTTACTTTACAACGCTGCCTCAATCGGTTTGCTTGTCACTAGAGTTCGTTCACTGGAGGTGACTCGTGAATGAGTACCAAAACCACTCCCGCTGTTGTTATTGACAAATGCTCAAAATGGTATGGGCAAGTCATAGGAATCAATGAAGTATCATTGGCAATAGATGGTGGAGTTACCGGAATTCTAGGGCCGAATGGTGCTGGAAAATCAACTCTTTTCAAATTACTAATGGGGCGGTTAAAGCCGAGCAGTGGTAATGTTCGTTTATTCGGCGTTGATCCTTGGGAAAGTACCTCTCCCTATCGTAGAGTTGGTTATGTGGCTGAGACTGAGAAGCTGTATGATTGGATGACCGGACATGACTTTGTTTCTACCTTAGCTCGTCTCCATGGTATGACCAGAGAAGAGGCAAGCGATAGGGCATCGCACGTACTTGATTTCGTAGGCCTCGCAGATGTTCAAAATAAGGAAATTGGCAAGTATAGTAAAGGTATGAGACAGAGGGTAAAAATTGCCCATGCTCTAGTTCATGACCCTGATTTGATAATCCTAGATGAACCGCTACACGGTTGCGATCCGATAGCTAGAACTAGCATAATGAGCGTAATCCGAGATTTGGGTGCGCAAGGAAAAACGGTGTTAGTCTCAAGCCATATTTTGGACGAAATTGAAAGAATTACTGAGCAAATTGTTATTCTCCATAATGGAAGATTGCTAGCCTTAGGAAACCTACATGCAATTCGTGATTTGCTTGACAAACATCCACATAGAATATTGATTCGAACTGAAAATCCTAGAAAGTTGGCAGAATACTTTGTCCCTGAAGATCCAGTCTATGGAGTTAGGTTCGCAGAAGAAGGTGCTTTGGAGGTATTGACCAATGACCTATCTGCAGCACATGATGTATTACCAAGGGTGATAGTAGAGTCAGGATTGAAAATCACCTCGATTGAGAATCCTGATGATAATCTTGAGGCTTTACTTGGTTATCTTGTAGGTGGTGCTTCATGATGGATAGACAAGGCAGAGGTCTTGCTGAGACTGTATGGACTAGACTCGATAGAAAGGCTGGTGCGATTACAGAACTAACCATACGCCAATTGAGAAATCGCCTTTCTACCTGGGTAGTCTTGGCAGTAAGCTTCCTACTGCTAATTTGCTTACTTGCATTGTTTATTGGAGGAGTAAGAGATGGTTGGGAACCAATCGACAACGATAACGATTCTCATGATTGGGATGGAGATGGTTATCCTGCGGGTCAGGAATACAAGTATGGCAGTGATGCAAACGATCCATTCTCATACCCTGGTTCTGGAGATTTTGTCCAAGAAGACTACTTTGAGTGGGGGGGCGTAGGGCAACATTCGGGAAACCACACTTGGAGATACGTAACTGGGACATTTACTTACAATTGGATAGAAAATAATCCGATTGGAGGAGGTACATTCCTTGATGTTTCCAATCTCGATGATTGTCCAGAAGGGGAAATGTTCGATGATTTTTGGCTAGATTGGGGGAGTGGCTGCTCATTGGCAGAAAATTCCATACTTGTCCATGAAGCATCTTTCACAGGTAATGGTACATTTAGGACCCAAGAAGGATGGGGAGGTGCTTGGGGTTACATGGAGGATGTATTCTATGTTGAACCGGAACCTGCATCGAATTACATCGATGAGGATGACATAGATTGGACTGGAGATCCAAATAAAATAAATGGATTCGATGATGATGGAGACTGTTTACGAATCGGTTGGCCTGGAGATCCAGAACCTCAGTGGTGGTGGGAAGATAGACATGACTCTGATCGTAATGAAAATGGTATTGATTGCGATGTCGAATGGATTCTTGATTCAGATGGGAATGTAGTAGCAATATATCCGGACGATAATGTTGATGAGGACCCAAGCGAAGAAAATCTAGCTTACGAAGATGCACATCGTGCATTCATTATCGGTACCGGAAAAATCGCCTTTGTGATGATTCTAGGTATTTTCTTACCACTCTTCCTAGCCTTGGGATTGGTTAAAGATGAAACGGAAAATGGTACTTTGCACTATCTTCTTTCTAAACCGATCCACCGTGGAGAATTCATCACTTACAGAATTCTGGGTTATCTTATCGTTGCGGGTGGATTCGTACTAATTATGTCATTATTGATGGGTTTGGTTACAGCCTCCCTTGGGCCTGGTGATTCAATATTTAGGTTGAAAGATGTAATTGTTTGGTTGGGTATAGCCTTCGCTACGATACTAGCACTCGCAGCCTATGGAGCGATATTCAATACACTCGGGCTTTTGTCCTCAAGATATGGTGTTTACATCGCATTGGTAATTGGTGTGTATGAGTTTGTCATGGCAGTACTTACTCTTGGTGGCGCCGAACTTATTCCTGTTCTTTCTGTTTCTCATTGGACCTTACAATTAATCGACTCAATTGTGCTTATAGTATGGCCAAATACCATAGAAATGCATCTAATTGCAACTGCTTTCGAACTTCCCTCAGGAATAACGGCTTTCTGGAATCCTCCTGTGCATACACTTGGAACTGAAAGTCCATTTGTATCTGGTTTGATATCGGTAATTGTATTGATGTTGATTACTTCATTGATGATTCTGTTTGGTCAGCGTCAATTCAAGCGTCGAGAGATAATGTGATGTTAGTAGGTGACCTCTATATGGAAAAAATAGAGGGTGATTTTAGTAAATTCTGGCGCTTTGACGTATTGCCCCCTATCAATCGTCTTTCTTGGTGGTGGTGGTGGGTATTGGTTCTGGTTCCAGACCCAATTCATCCAGAACGTTCTAGGCAATTGATGGTACTTTGGTCCTCAAAGGAAACTCCTGCAATTAGAGTCAGCGACCACTGGTGGATACCCAAGGCAAGAATGCTGGTTGACGGAGATGGTGGCACTGTTATGTCGGGCATGGTTTGTGCATGGTGGTATGATGGTAACAAAATGTTTGAGCCACTACTAATGAAAGAGTGTAGAATGGCCTCTGTAGACGATAATCACCCACTCTGGCCGGATGAGGAAAAAGAGACTGGAATGGGTGCTGGGGCTGTTGTGCCACTGACCTCTGAAGATTTATCTTTTGGATTGCGCCCTGGTCGGCGTTCATTTTGGTTAAATCTAACTAGCGACCCAGAAAAAGTCAGGGAAGGTTCTCCGAAAGATTTCAGCGTAGAAATGACTCCTTGGTGGGAGCGACCAAGTACTGCGAAATACAAGAATAATGTATTCGGTTTGAATATGGGTTATGATATCCAAAGAGTGCATGGAATGAAAGCGAAATTGAATATTGATGGGGAAGAAGTTGAGGGTTCAGCATATATCCAGAAGGTTGGTGTGCAGGCCCCGAGTTTACCTTGGTTTTGGGGGATGCTGCATTTTGACGATGGCTCATATCTCGACTGGTTCATGCCTCACGTTTCTCCTTCATTTACAATGAAAGATGACACACCTTGGTCAATGCGTGATTTCTTTCGAACACCAAATGCTGGTTCCGGTATTTTTCACGATGCAAACAGAAATCGAACTGAGAATTTCAAGCGATGTACTGTTGAATTAGAACGACAAGAAGGAGAAAACGCACTTAGAGATGAACAGGGGAATTTACTTCCTAGATTCAAGATAAAGGTCTGGAATGGGCGAACTCAAGTTTCTATTCATGTTCGGGCAACATCACGTGCAAGGTGGGTTTTCGATCAACCTACTCGAGCTGGTTTTGTTAGCCATTTAACCTACAATGAATATCCCCTTGAAATAGAGAAAATTGCAATTTTAGACGAGAAAGGTTTGCGTTCTATTGATGATTATGAGTGGATTAGGGGCAATGCAGAACATGCCTGGGGTATACTGAATTAATCGCCGATGATTTGGGGCGGTTTACGCCGCACCGTTCATAACAGGTACTGCAGTGAGAGTTACCCGAGAGATAGAGATGAGTGCAGACGAGGTAGTTACACAGGCGGCTCAACTGATCACTAGTGGAGACTATGCAGGCGCTATGGCGGTATTCGAGGGTTATATCGATTCTAACCCCGATGACCCTGCGGGTTACCACGGGTGGGCGGAAGCCGCTTTATTTGACATTCAAGAAAATGGCAACTTAGATGACAAGGGAAATGACCGAATTAACGAGGGGCAAATCAATGCATATTTCCGAAGAGCAGCGAGTATGGCTCCTGAAAATGCAGACTACAATGCTGCATATGCTAACGCTTTAGTGGAATTCGATCGTATTCCTATGGCGGTTAGGCAATTACACAAGTTGGTTGAAATTGGAAAAGCCTCCGATGAAACCGATGTTTCTTTCCATCTCTATGAGGCTGCAAGAGGATTAATCGAGGCAATAGATCTCAAAACTAACTTCGATAGAAGTGCACCTATTGCAAGACAATATATCTCTGAGGCCGTGACCTTTGCACTTCTAGGCCTTGGCTTTTCATCCGCTGAAGAGGCTATTGAGTACCTCGGACTCGAAGAGTGAAGAGGGTTCGGCGTGGATAGCGACCTAATGATGGTCGCCTTCGGCTACCATGGTGCTAAATTCCACGGTTCCCAAATTCAACCTGATGTCCGAACTGTCCAAGGCGAACTAAAACAAGCCATCGAAAGATTAGGGTGGTGGCATGAATCCTGTCTTGAGATGTCGAGTAGAACGGACTCAGGGGTAAGCGTAAGGATGAATTTGGCAACAATATCTCTTCCAACGGATATTGCTAATGTTATCGATGAGTCGTCTCTTGTTTCTGCATTAAATGATCATCTACCCGAAGACCTAGTGGTCTGGAAGGCCTGTAGAGTGCCTGAGGGCACAAGGTCAAGAATTGCAGAAAAAAGACTCTATATCTATCGTTTAGAAATGATTCCTAGCTGGCCTTCTAACGTAGAATATGAGAGATTTAGCAATGCTTGCAACCTTTTTGTCGGCCAGCATGATTTCACAAATTTCTGCAGGCTCGATTCCGGTAGAAGCCCGATTCGCAATATTGAATCCTGCCAGCCATGGCAGGATAGTTCAGGACGTATCGTTGGATTTAGTGTGGTTGCAGAATCATTCTTGTGGAATCAAATTCGTCGAATGGCTTCTTCACTCCATAAATTTGCAAAGAAAGATATTGAATTAGATGAGATAGCATTGGCTTTAGAAAAACCCGAGGAAACATTAGATTTTGGTTTAGCACCAGCAGATGGTCTTATTCTTTGGTCGTTAGGTCATCGTGAATTTTCTCATCGGTTTGAGATTCCAAAAATCATTGAGGGAATCAGTATACCCCCTGAGGGAAAAAGAGCGCACAAGCAATGGTTGAACCTAGCCAGGATGGAAAATAGTTCAATCCTAGAGAGAGAATGGTTGAGACTTATCCAAGACGTAAAGTAACCATATCTTCATCCGAACAAGGTAATCTTTCGCGTAGGAAAGAACTCGAAATAACCTCAGCGGTTTTAGTATGTCGAGTTAAATCGGGGATGAGAATTGCACATTTTATCCAATTCTCTCCATCCGATGAAATACTTGCTGGGAAAGCAGTAGCGCCACCGAAAGACCTTCCGTCCCTTTCAAATCCTGCGATTCTAATCGATTCTATGTCTTCAGAAATTTCACCTTGCTCCAAACCTGCTATGATTCTCAGTTCGTGATAGGTGTTTATTCCACCTTCTAGAATATCTACATTGAGAGTACCTGGCCATGCACCAGACCCTAGGACCGTTTTGAACTGCTCTTGATAGTGACTCTGAGCCATGAAAACATGAGCTCGTCCAAGTCCACTTGTGACTGTCCCAGACAGTTTCATGACCGTGCGTCAAACCCATTACAAATAAGCATCAGTATTTTGCCTTACAATTCTACGGTCCAGCCCCTCTGACCAACACTATGGCCAGCGTCTTCAATCATACGAGATTCAGAGCTATTAGGATTATTCAGTGGATTGGTATGGTTAAGGTGAATCAAAATTATTTCAGGGCCACCTACACCACCTTGCTGAAGTCTTTCAAGAGAGTCTTCAACGGTGGGGTGAGGTACATCCTTCATGTCTCGACCAGGTAGTTCTTCTCCATTCCAAAAGGTGGCATCTAGTAACACATGAGTTGCTCCCAGAGACTGAAACCAATCATTTGGATTTGTATATCCTACAGATTTCAAAGTCTGCTCCCAATCATCATGATCTGGAAGAAATAACACTCGTTTATTTTCTCCTGAAATTAAAATCGCATGGGTGTCAGAAGTGTCGTCTCTGTGAGGGACGGGTATGAAATCAAACACGACACCTCCTTGTTGGAATTTAGGCAGATTATCTAAGGTGAATTCTGCTCTAACAAATGGGGTCATTAGATTCTTCTCCTGAAGAATTGAAGCCACAGATTCACTAGCCACAAGTGTAAGATTTCGGCAACCCATTGCTTCTTTACCGAATTGACCGATTCCTTCGATATGACCTAAATGGGCATGGGTTAGCAATACTGAGTTAGGCCTTATTGGGCTTTCATATCCACAAGCATCGGCCCATATTTTCAACTGTTCTGGTAAAGCCCTAGTTGCTTCAATTAGGTGCATCCCACCCTGGTTATCGATAACTCCTAGAGATACTGGAAATCGAACTCTTTCCGAGTTTTCGAATGCTGCATTGCAATTTGAGCACCCACATCCTGCTTGAGGGACTCCCCCGTCCTGGGCAGTTCCAAGAATTGTCACAGTGGGGACTGTGCTCTCCATACACTGTGAAGCCCGCTAGTGCTGAAAGAGTCGTCGACGAAGTTAGTCTGCCGTTCCGATGAAATCATCAAGGTAGTCGACCTGTCAGGTGCGTGAGCGGCGACACCTCATGGATGAAGGAGCGCTTCGAGGCGCTAAAAGAACAGGGTTTGGAATGGAATCCCCCAACGCTCCAATCTGCTAATCAGCCAAGAGTTACAATGGATGGCAAATCAACCATCATGCTCTCGGCAAACAATTATCTCAATCTGACAAACCATCCAAAAATAGTCCAGGCAATGATTGATGCCACCACAAAATACGGTGCAGGAAGTGGCTCTGTTCGAGCTATAGCCGGGACCATGGATATTCATTTAGAAGCCGAAAAAAAGGTAGCTGAATTCAAGGGTGTTGAGGCTTCTTTAATTTACTCTGCAGGCTACACTGCAAATGTTGGATTAATACCAACATTAGTACAGGGGAAACAGGATGTAATTATCAGTGACGAACTTAATCACGGCTCAATTATAGATGGAGTTCGATTAACAAAAGCCCAACGCGCGGTATACTCTCACAATGATATGGGAGCATTGGAGGCGGTTCTAAATGAGCATTCCACCGCTGATAGAAAATTGATTATCACAGATGGTGTATTCTCAATGGATGGAGATATTGCACCATTAGATGAGATTTCGTCTCTGGCCGAAGAACATGGTGCAATGGTATACGTTGATGATTGTCATGGAGAGGGTGTTCTAGGTGAAGGTGGGGCAGGAATTGTTGACCACTTCAAGTTACAAGGAAAAGTAGATTTTGAGGTCGGCTCATTCTCCAAAGCTTTGGGAGTACAAGGAGGAATTGTTGCAGGTTCTGAGGATGTTCGAACACATGCACTGAATCATTCTCGTTCCTGGTTACTATCCGGCAGTCAGCCACCGGGCGTTGCGGCGGCTCAGAAGGCGGCTGTTGAGGTTTTGATGGCAGAACCAGAACATCATGCAAGGCTTTGGGAAAATACAAATTATTTCAGAGATGAATTGCAATCATTAGGTTTTGACACAGGTCTGTCTGAAACTCCAATTATTCCAGTAATGTGTGGAGAATCTGCAAATGCAAAGTCGCTGTCTCAATCTCTAGCAAAAGAAGGCGTAATGGCTGGGGCAATTACGTTCCCTATGGTGGCTAGAGATAAGGCCAGAGTGAGAACTCAAATGTCTGCAGGTTTAACTGCAGAAGACTTAGATCAGGTTCTGAGAATCTTCGAGCATGTAGGAAAAAATCTCGGTCTAATCTGAGGTGGTCAGATGGTTGAAACTTCTAGTTTGTCAGAAAATCAAATCGATGCGATGATGAAGAGAATACATTCAGTACCGATTATTGAAACGTTACAGATGGAAATACTTCGACTCGATAAGGGTGAATGCGAAGGCCATGTTCCTCGAGCCAGGAAGTGGGATGGAATTTACGAGACATTCCACGGGGGCTTACTAGGAACAATTGCCGATACGGTGACTTGTTGGGCTATTCTTACGGTAATCGGCTCGGACGCAAAAGTCGCTACTACTGATTTCAACATAAGATTCCTAAGGCCTTGCAATACTGATGTTCGATGTTTTGCAAGGGTGATTAAGGCAGGGAGAACCATGAGCCTCTCGGAAGCGGAACTCTATGATTCAGAAAATAACCTCGTAGCAGTCGCTCAGGTGAATTACATCAAACTTGACTAAATTGTCATCAAGGTCTATGCTTCTGAGACGACTTCGTCGAGGTCCTCGTCATCTAATTCTTCAGGCTCTAAGGAATTATCCGGAGCGATTGTTATTTTCATTCCATCAAATGGATCTAAACCACGATCTATTCGGTCTAGCATCCTCCATCTTGGAGCATAGGACAGATGAATGTATAGAGGGCCGGGTAAAATTGCGAGGAACCATCCAATATTACTTACAAATTCAGGTGCTTCTCCAATCATGGCCCAAGTCAATAGTAGTAGACCGATGAAAGGTACTGGGAAGAGATAGCGTCTGCGATTTTCAAGCCTAACAGGTGGGCGCTTGAACAAACTAGAAATTAGTAAAGAGAAGCCTCCCAAGCTAGCGGTCATTGCACAAAAGATTAGACTGATTGTTCCCCAGTCAATCACCATATCTTGCAAACCAGTAGACTCTTCCCAACCGGCGTAAGCAAATGGAACAATTAGAGTCATACTAGCTAGAATTCCATACACCATCCCAACAAAAATAGGATGACAAATAGTCAATGGATACCTTAGGAATAACTGACTAAGTGAACCACCTTCTAACATGAGCCTGTGGTCTTCGTCGAGACCCCCGAGTACCTCACGCCAGCCAGCCATCGTGCGGCGGCAAGAATTGGATTCTAATACCGTTCCTATGAAAAAACGAGTCATCTGAGCAGATATTGATTATTTTTGCAAACCGATATGCACGGAAGTAGTTTCTAGATTCCATTTGGGGCTATTTTCAGATGCATCTCGGATGAAGGGGATTAATGACACACGTAAATCTGCCACATCTACGCCCCAAATCCCATGTTTAACACCTGATAATCGAGTGAGTAATTTAGAGGCCATATTTACCACTCCTCTAATTTTCTTTCTTTCATAATTATACAATAATGCTGCAATTTGGATAATCCCCTGAACCGCATCTGTTTCTATTGGTTTCTCCAGAGGCTTGAGCGATTTCCAGAGGTCTTCCCAGGATTCATGAGCATGCCAAAATTTCCCTTCATCAAATAATTCGCAGCCTTCAATAAACAGATTTTTTTGTTCTTCATCTAGTTGGTCCCAAGGCATTAGATTTGAATCATGAGGCATTGGTTGTTGACCATTCATCGCCTCTCACTCCCTTACTCCTATGGACGCAGACATTATGACGGGTTCCCTGCCGAGTACAATCGATAGGAGGGGTATGGGATGACCGAAGACGATTCGTTATTCACGATTACAGAGGGACATCTAGATAGTGGAATGCGTGGGATTCCAGTAGGTACTTGCAAAACTTCATTCGTAGATCCAATAGAGGGGGTTCACTACGTAGGTTATCCAGTTGAGGACCTTGCAAATCTCGGAGAAGAGGATGTAATCTATCTTCTAATGCACAAGAGATTGCCTACTGAAGAGGAATCTGAAGCATTCCGAACAGAACTCGCCCACAGAGCCATGGAAATGCCAACTGGCGCTCTCCGTGTATTAGAGTCGCTAACCCCAGGTAGTGGTCATCCGATGGATTGGCTATCGATGGGGATAATGGCTTTGGGAGCAGCAGATACTACCGGCGATGTACGTACAGATTCCATGAACCTCATCGCTCGAATGCCAGAATTGATGGCGCGTATTTTCCTCTTGAGGGGTGGCAAGAAAGAAAACCTCCAGCCGAGTAAACCTGAACTCGGTTTAGTTGAGAATTTCACCCACATGTTGGGAATGACTGGTGAAGAAGCCGAGAGGATGAATAGAGTTCTGAGATTCTTCTTCATTCTCCATCTTGATCACGGTGGAGGTAACCTCTCCACATTTACAGGGAAGGCAGTTGCTAGCGGTCGGGCTACAGTATACGCCTCTATCGCTTCCGCAATGAATGCTCTTTCTGGACCACTTCACGGCCGTGCGAACCAAGCATGTCTAGAATTTGTACAAAGAATTGGGACAGATGACCCGGATGAAATAGAATCCTTCGTACGGGCTGAATTAGCAGCAAAGCGGCCCATATTCGGTTTTGGACACGGTGTTCTAAGAGCAGAAGACCCGAGAGCAAGATTGCTCATTGGACTTGGTGCAGAAGTTTGCCCTGAAGATGAAAACTATCGTATTGTCAAAACTCTTAGAGAGGTCGTCCCACCTATTCTGAAAGAACATCCAAAAATCAAAAATCCATATCCGAATGTAGATTTGGGCAGTGGTTCTCTATTGCATGCTATAGGATTCCGTAAACCTGAGTATTACACTACTTTCTTTGGATGGGCAAGGGTTGCAGGAATATGCGCCCAAATCATGGATGAGCGCAATGCAAGAGATGGTCGTGGAACACCGATTTACCGCCCAAAATATATTCCAATAAATCAGCCTCATAGAAGACTGGAATAATCCATTCAGTGATTTTCACCTGAACCTCTATGGCCAATTATTCTGGCACAACCCCAAGGCCGCCCCTCGTGTAAATCATCAGTCCAAGACTCAGGTCGACCGGACCAATTCCATTTTTCTGCATCGGAAGCAATTGCATTTTTCCTAACATTTTCATTTATTTCATGCCACATTGGTAGAGAATTTGTAGCCTCTAAGATAAGGTCGGGCCTTTCTAACTCATCCGCATTATTTAGTCGGTCTCGCCATTCTTCATCTAAGGGTTGACTAGCTGGTCTTGGCCAACGCACATCGCCATTTGGTAAACTATGGATTGTTGGATCGATGAAATCTGAAATCAATGTGATTCCAGCCTCCAACATAATAGTTTCAAGTTTTAACGGAGCGGGCCAAACGTGCAAACCCATCTCTTGACTAACTCTGAATAAACGGTTGAGTCCTTTGCCTGTGAGTGACACAGGCGCACCCGGGTGAATGAATCTCTCCCAACCATGGAGGTAATGCAGAGCCATACCTACCACAGGCATACCCTTTCGTCTGCGATCTCTAATTAATCCAGAAACCGAATTTGAAACGAAGTTTGGTGAACCAATCAATCGCTTAATCTTGGATTTACCCCAAGATCTCAGATGTGGTGATAACTGGGTATTTGGAATTGAAACTCCACTAATTTTTACTGCTTCGGCTATTTTTGGAGAGAACCCGTAAATCATAGTAGAGCGTTTAGGCAAATCTAGGCCGTCCAGAGATTCCTCAACCTTAGTCATCATCTTAGCAAGATGATTTGTATGATTCGAGATTTTGGATACGGGATGAGGTACTTTCAATTCGATATTCACCGTCTTAGACGAAGTCCGCCAAAGTTCTGTAAAATCTGAGCCGTCGAGCAAATCATCGAATTTGTTCACTCCCTTAGCCTTGAATTCTTCACTTTGCATAAGTTCTGGGCATCTTTCATTTTTCGGTAATGACCCTTCGAATAGGTCATCATGCCAGAGCATCAATTCTCCATCTGCACTGAGCCTCAAGTCGAGTTCAACACCATCTACATGGCTCATACCATGTTCCAATGCTTCAACTGAATTTTCAGTTGGACGAACCCATGTCGACTCTGTTGACACATGTTGTCGAGTACTCGGAGGGTATTGAATAAGCCCTCTTTACCACTAGTAATGCCGCCCCAATGCTCATACCCCTATACTTCGCCGCGAAAGTAGGTGAAGATGTGTCAGAGACAGTAGAATTGGATAAAGAATCAGACCCTCAAGCAGTTAGAGGATATGCCTTCTATGATTGGGGTAAGTCGGCTTTTGAGACTTCAGTTACCGTCGCAGTGTTGCCCGCATGGTACGCTTATCTTTTCTTGAAAGCAAATGGTTTGACCACCGAAATCGGTTCAATAGAAATGACCGGCGATGCTGTGTGGTCGCTTTCGGTAGCAATAGGTACTCTCATGGTTGCATTAGTTAGTCCTTCATTAGGGGTTATTGCCGACCGTCGAAGAATCAAAATGTGGTGGTTAAGAATGCTCACCTATGTTGGGGCGGGAGGAACTTTCTTACTGGCTTTAGCACCATTACTACCCGTCGATACTCAGTGGCTTTGGCTGATGGTATGTTTCATGTTTGCAAACATAGGTCTGAATGGAGCGGGAGTTTTCTATAATGCATTACTTCCACATATGGGAACAGACGATGAAATGGATAGAATTTCCAATCTTGCCTTCGCATACGGTTACATGGGAGGTGGCATACTATTAGTCGTCCACCTTGTTATGGTTCTATCACTTAGTGGTGACTGGATTATTCCCTTTGTTATGGCCTCATCTGCTGCCTGGTGGTACGGTTTTGCTTTGTTGACATTCAAGTGGGTTCCAGAGCCACCAATCAAGGATGAGATGCCTGCTTTGGGCTTTTCAGAATCAGCAAGGATGGCCCTACAAGAAATCAAGAAAACCATTTCCGAGGTGCATAAATTCCGCACTTTATTCATCTACATGCTGGCGTATTTCTTCTTCATTGATGGAATAAACAGCGTAACCGCATTGGGCGGAATCTTCGGAACAACTGTACTAGGAATTACAACTGTCGATCTAATCATTACTATCGTAGTCATACAATTTGTAGGTGCTCCTTCAGCAATAGGATTCACCAGACTTGCAAAAAGGGTGGGGACCAAATCAGCACTAAATGTGGCATTAGTAGGTTGGGTGGTGTTATGTTTTGCAGCACTTTCGTTCGCTCCTTTGGAATATAGCGAACATTCAGAATACCAAATCCAAATTGAGCAAACAGACGGAGAGTGGCATTACACACCACATGCTAATCTGTACGGGACTCCTATCGCCGTGGAAGAAGGAAACGATGAGCAACTCTGGGCGGCAGACACTCTATCCACATATGGTATAGCAATAGTAGACGAGGATTACGAAGATGCAGTAATTTACAAATGGGCTGGTTTCAATGAAGAAGACGAACCAGTCTCTTTGAATTTAGGCGCCCTGGATTCCGCTTCCGTCCAAGCTCTAATGGCTTCCTTCGAGGAAACTAGATTTTCAATCAGTGAAAATGGGGGTTCTAGCGTAGTTGGTGTCGACCATCCAACCAATTTAGGAGATGGAAAATTAGACTTCATACCAAAGGCAGTAAGAACTAATGTTTGGGAACCACTAGGACTTTCTGTAGGTTTACAATTCCTTATCCTTGGTGGGGCAATGGGTACTCTCCTAGGAGGTTCTCAAGGTCTTGCTAGGAGTCTCTTTGGTCAGATGGTGCCAGAATCTAGAAGTGCGGAATTCTTTGGCTTCTTCGGCTTCTTTGGAAAGGTAGCTGCATTCATCGGTCCTTTGCTATACGGACTCATGACCGTGATGTTTGACAGCAGAGTGGGAATACTTTCCATCGCGATGCTTATCCTAATTGGCGCTGTCATGATGCGATGGGTAGATGTGGAAGAGGGCCGCAAGGACGCGATGGAAGAAGATGCCCGAAACCGTGGAATCGATGCATAAGCTAGTCAACGTTTGGTGATTCGCTCTAGCAATAGAGCAATCTCTAGAATAACCAGCATCGGCCCTCCGATAAGGAACATAGAGAGAGGGTCAGGAGGGGAGACGAAGGCTCCAAAGACAGCCGCTGCGAACCACAGAAATGAACGGTTATCCGTTACGGTATTCCTATCCAATAATCCGGCTCGAATCAGAATAACCAGAACCAATGGAATCTGAAAACTTACTATCGAACCGATGTACAGTCCCATGATGAAGCCTATCCATGAGCGCAGTTGCCAGGTCGAATCTAAACCCGCAGTGCTTGCGTCTTTTGCTAAGTAATCTAACAAGAATGGAATTAGTATCTCGTGTGCATAAACAAAACCTAGTAATCCTAGAAATATTATACTAAAAATTGCGAAAAGAAGTCTTGAATATCCTCCTGCGCTAGATTCTACTGATACACGTTTTCCATCAGCAATGATTTTCCTTCCATTCATTGCAAGATCACAGACAAGTGTGGTGATGAATGCTGCCAGAGCTATTTGGCTAGCGATTCTAAGTTTTAGAAGAATAATTTCCATTGGTTGTAGCACAATTATCTCAACGCCAACCGGCCTATATCCATCAGCGTCAAGTAGAATTTCAATCATCCATTCAGCCATTGGATATCCGACTATAAATGACAAGAAGAATACTGAAATTAGAATTACAGACCTACTTCTCAAGTGGGTGAATATTGCTCGCAACTCGGCGCGAGGGAGGAGGTCTGCGGACTCTTCCACGATTGGCGGTAGCGACTCATGTAGGTGAATGATTCGCAAGGCAAGAAGTGATGTTTTAGGCAAAAAATTACTTTCTAACAATAATTGTTAACAAATCTTCATCCATCAATAAATGGTCTAATCCAACCCTTTGCCAGTCAAACTTTGCACTTGGTCCTTTGACTCTAGCATAACGGAACTTTCTCTCAAAATCCCTGTGTAATTTTACGCATACATCCCTCACAGTTGAGGTATTCTTTACAATTAGAGGTTCTATAAGGTCTGCTTCTTGACCTTGGGGCTTTAGGTAAATTGACATGAAGTTTAGATTATCGAAAATGAAGTCTTTCATCTCTTCAATCCCTTGGCCGGTTTTTGCGGAAACCGGCAATACAGGCCAACCCTCTGGTAACATTGATCTGGCTTTTTCCAAGTCTTTTTCACTAGCCAAATCGACCTTATTGAGAACCACAACTGCTTCTGAGTAGATTCTATTTCCTGCAAGAGTGTCAACAATGTGGTCATCTGTGACATCAGTTCGAAGTGTTACATTTGCAGACACCATTCCAAAGCTTCGAATAATCGATTGAATCTCTTCATCAGAAAGGTTAGTTTGTTCCAATGTAGATCTTACTACGATACCCCCTCGGTCTGTTCTGGTGATGAAAACTTGCGGCTTAGCCTGATTCAGCCTCATCCCTGATTTCCACAATTCCATGTCTAAAATATCGAAATGAGAATCCTGGAATGGATCCACAACATACAGGACCATGTCGCAACTCCGGATTACATTGAGAATTTCTCTACCTCTTCCTTTTCCTTCCGCTGCTCCTTTGATTAAACCTGGAAGATCAAGAATTTGGATAGTAGCGCCTCTGTGATGAAGAACTCCCGGTATGCAAGTTAAAGTGGTGAATGCAAAATTCCCAGCCTCCGATTCAACATCGGTTAACTGAGATATCAGACTTGATTTTCCGACACTTGGAAACCCAACCAAAGCGACCGAAGCATCTCCGGATTTCTTGACTTCGAATCCAGGCCCGCCGCCACTTGATTTTGCATGAGCCTGTGCCTTCTCCTTCCTTTCCCTAAGGGCGGCTATCTTTGCCTTCAATTTCCCAATATGCCCTTGAGTGGCTTTGTTGTATTTTGTTTTTGAAATCTCTTCCTCGAGGGACTTGATTTGCTCATCAATGGTTGCCAAGACGAACACTCCTACCCTCGTGGTGGGCGTTTCTATGCGCTAGCGCCAAGTTCTTCAATTCGATGTAAAGATTAGCAGTAAATGGTGGGAAGCGAGGATTGATGATGGGCGGCGCACAGGGATGGCTGAGGGGAGACAATGGTTGATGTGATTCTTCGATTGATTGACTCCAATGCTCTCAATCGATTACGCTCAATGAGCATAGAGCAACTTGTACTGGCATTTGAGAGTGGACGGCTTGGTGATGAGAGGCCAGCGGGAGACCCTCGCTTTCACCGGAGTTTTTCCGTTGATATCGAAGGTGATTTTTTGGAATGGGCGGACAAATCTAACGGCCAACTAGACGCAGCAGCATCTTTGATTCTTTGTGATTGGTCTAGTGTTGCCGAATGGCGATGCTGGGATGGTCGATTATTCCTCTACGTTGAACCAATTCTCGGGGAGAGTTTTGAGGACGCAGACGCATTCCTAAATGCGGATATTTGGACGAGACTAACCACTGAATTATCCACCAAAGATAGGCAGTCATACTCCGAGTCAGTAATCTTAGATTGGATGCAAAGGAGAGAGCAACTAGGAGATACATTGAACCCTGACGAAGACCCCCGTATTCTACCCACAATGGAATCCCATAAGTCGTTGACAGAGAGCCTATTTGACTTTATTGAATTGTCTCAAGAAGGAGGTCTAAATTTGTTAATCGGCCGAGAATTTTTAGAACCAGAAGAATGGATATTGAATGGGGAAAAATTGCTGGAGGCTTTAACGTGACAGATTTGCCTATGGAGCCCAAACCTCCGTCAATAGCGCCCGATTCAGGGGTTGTTGTACTAGGGAGGTTTCAGCCATTTCATATCGGTCATGAGTATATGCTAGAATCAGCATCGAAATGGAGAAATGAAAACAACCCAAATGCGCCTCTAATAATAGCCATCGGTTCTTCTAATCGGCCTCAAAATTTGCGAAATCCTTGGACGTATGAAGAACGAAGTCAGATGATCGAAACTTGGACTAAATCAGTCCAAATTGAAAATTTTCAGATTTGTTCAATTCCCGATATTGAAGACCCACCAAATTGGGTAGATCATGCTAGTCAATACCATGGTCAAGCGGGTGTATTGGTGACTACCGACATGGGGACTGCAGAGTTGTATACAGCATCTGGATGGGATGTAATCTTGCTTCCTTTAGAACAGCGTGAACGCTTTGAGGGCTGGAGGGTCAGGGAGACTGCCAGAATGCTTAGCACCATCGGGGATCAAGATGCAATTCGAGAAGTCTTAGGGACATTAATTCCCATGCCAGTTCTTGAGCACCTTATAGAAACAAACGGTCTGCATCGATTAGCCTTCATGGGAGAAGGCGGAG
>DAPQ01000013.1:0-705 GCA_002502175.1 Euryarchaeota archaeon UBA19
AGATGAGGAAGGCGACCATGATGACCACGATGATCATGAAGGGCACGAACATGCTGAAGCAGAGGAGACTATCCAGAATCCAGCAGATTGTCCAGCTGACACAGTAATCTCAATCTTCCACATGGAAGAGGGAGAATATGTTCTTGAATTCGAATCAGAGCATGATGAGGACTTCAACATGGCTGCTTTGAAGATGCCAGGTGGACACGCACACCACCACCACCATGGTCATGGCTCAGGTCCATTCGAATGGGCGGGAATTTTCAGTATCACTGATGTATCTCATACATGGACAATGGAGAAAGTCGACGGTTCCTATGCCGACCCAAGCATGCGCGTGGTCCTAATTCCAACCGATACACCTACCGAAGAAACAATGCACAGTTTGGAAGATGGCGTAGAGGCGCTTATTGAGGGCGACACATGTACAATCATAGAAGATGGAGAATCCATGACTCCTGTTGACGGTGGATCATGCTTCGAATGGCACGTTGGTACTGGAGACATCTCTACATTTACCATTGATACGACTGGAATAAGTGGATTTGCCGCTTACACAGCACATAGTCCGTATGAATTCGAAGCTACTCAACACTATCTCAAAGACTCAGCTGGTAACGATGTCGAACACGTTGCCGAAGAAGGCGGTGGTGGCCACGGAGACCATGATGACCATGGTGATGAACACGGAGATGAGCATGGAGA
>DAPQ01000013.1:1036-1387 GCA_002502175.1 Euryarchaeota archaeon UBA19
GAGCATGGAGATGAGATGTGCCACAACACCGATACTCACGAGAACTACGAATCAACTGAGGAAGAGTGTGAAGCTGCAGGGCATGTTTGGATGGAAGATGGTCATGATGACCATCACGGCGTCTGTCACGACACAACTACACACGAGAATCATGATGAGTACGAAACTGAAGAGGAATGCGAGGCTGCAGGCCATATGTGGATGGAAGAAGAAGAACACGACCTTCCTGAAATCCATGCAGATTTCGTCGCTCACACACTATCTTTCCCAGAGGATGATCACGATGACCATGATGATGATCACGATGACCACTCAGATGAGGAAGATGACCATGATGATGATCACGATGAC
>DAPQ01000013.1:1733-1908 GCA_002502175.1 Euryarchaeota archaeon UBA19
CGATGACCACTCAGATGAGGAAGGTCACCACGAAGTTGGATACGTTGTCATTCACATTGAGGAAGAGGGAGATTACGGGTTCGCTCTACCTACTGATGTAGAATTCTTCGTACTCATGAATGATGACCACGACCATGGTCATGACGACCATGATGACCACTCGGATGAGGAAGAT
>DAPQ01000013.1:2259-19009 GCA_002502175.1 Euryarchaeota archaeon UBA19
CCACTCGGATGAGGAAGATGACCATGATGATCACTCCGGTGAAGAGATTGAATATGACCCGCACAGCTGGCTATCTCCACTTGCTTTCAAGGCTCAGGCAGACCTTGTAGTCGAAGCCTTAAGCCAACAGTATCCAGAGCATAAAGATACATTCGAAGAGAATGCTGAAGCGTTCAAAGCAGAATTGGATAGCCTTCACATGAAGTACAGTGCTATCAGTGACGAATGTGAGCAAAGGACTGTCGTTGCCAATCACAATGCCTACTCCTACATTGGACAACTCTATGACATACGCTTCGTAACCGTTCATGGACTAGATCCTGAAGGCGAGCCATCAGCAGCAGATATTGCTGAAGTCCTTGAGCAAATTGAAGAAGATGGCCTGACTGTACTATTCGTAGAAGAATACACCAACCCTGACGCTGTGGCAGGAATTGTTGAACAGACAAAATCTGACACCATGCCTGAAGGAATCAGCATCCAGACTCTCTATACAATGGAGATGCCGCCAATGGATTCAGAGGATAATTACCTCAGTCTGATGGAAAAGAACCTGGATAACTTGAAGGCCGGAATGGGCTGTTAAACAAGTTCTATTTTGTAACGTTAGGAGATTAGATTGTGGATACTGTAGACTACATTCCTATCTTATTTGTGGGAACTGTATTTTTCTATCTGTCTTTCAAAATGCTGGGTAGATACTTACAAGCACGGTCTCTTTGATAAATAATGAAGGATGGGATTTCCGTCCTGAATCAAAGTAGAGGCGCGGATTATGCTGACCGGTGAATCAGAAAAAATGGAGATGAATGACTACATTTTGGAAGTCGAGGATCTTTCGGTAATTCGTTCTGGTAAATTAGTAATTTCAGACATTAATCTAAAAATTGCTAGAGGCGAATTCGTTGGAATTGTAGGACCAAACGGTAGTGGAAAAACAACTCTTCTTCTTTCTATACTCGGAATTCTCAATGCAAAATCAGGTAGGATTAGAATACACGGCTGCGAGCCGATGTGTCGGAGCAATGATGGGAGAATATCATGGGTCTCTCAAGCAGCATCAAATATTCCTAACAACTTACGAATAACAATTCGGGAACTAGTAAAATTGGGTTCTATTTCAAGTCGAAACATGTTTTTCCCTAATCGGAAAAAAATCGATGTGGTTGTCGATAAGGCAATAGAAATGGTCGGTTTGAAGGATGTTGAACATACCGATGTTGCGAGGCTATCGGGGGGGCAAAGGCAGAGAGCTGTTATTGCCCGGGCCTTGGCATCAGAAGCTGAATTTATCATTCTTGATGAGCCACTAGTTGGTATAGATCGAATAGCCAGAAGTTCATTGTTAAAATTATTAGATGAACTATGCCATGATGCGGGAAAGACGATACTAATGGTATCTCATGATTTAGCAGCTATTCGCCAAACCGCTCATAGAATGATTTACCTTGAAGAAACTATCAAATTCGATGGCGAAACAAGTGAATTTCCAGATCTTACTGAAATTGCTGAATTAAGGGGAATAAATCCAGTACATGATGAATCGAGCGGACACCAGCATTAGGAAGTTAGGCTAGGAGGTGATACTAGATGTTTAGAGAAATTATGGAAGAAATTGGAAGAGGTACTCTGCGTACCTTATCACCGATTTTAGAATTCTTTGCACCAATTGTTCCGGGTAATACCTTCCCGTTATATTTCGAAATTGGATTATTTCAAAGTGCATTAATAGCTGGAATTTTGGCCACTATTATTGCTGGACTCATGGGTTCTTTTCTTTTGATTCGTAATCTATCTCTGATTGGCGACGGATTAGCACATGTGTCTTTCGGCGGGGTTGCTTTTGCGATTGTTATTGGGTCAGCAGAGGAGTCATTACTCTGGGCATTACTTTTCAGCACTATTGCTTCAATTTTGATTTACGAACTACAATCAAGAGAGTTATTGACTGGTGATGCATCAATTGCAATCTTCCTCACAGGTATGTTTGCGATTGGAATAACTATGCTTGAATTGTGGGGTGGAGGTATAACTAGCGATATCCATGGTTATCTTTGGGGTAGCTTGAATGTAATCTCACCATTTAGTCTTGGAATTATCACAGTAACTTTTTTCTTAGTACTTTTTTGTTTAATTTTAATTCATCCGATTTTGTTGGCATCCACCATTGACCCATTAGCCGCAAGAGTCCAGGGTTTACCGGTGCGAGATGTTGGTTTATTGTTCAGTATTCTAACTGCAGCAGTAGTAGTTAGTATGGTTAAAATTGTTGGCGCATTGTTAGTCACTGCTCTTTTAGTAACTCCAGCGGCTACCGCTCAATTCGTTGGGAAGAGTTTTCGGTCATGTGTTATTTGGACACAATTTTTTGGTTTGACTTCGACGATTGTAGGGATATATTACGCAGCAGAAACAGAAGCAGCAAGTGGTGCAATGATTGCGTTAACTGCCGCCACAATTTTTGCAATAGTAGCAACGTTCCAGATAGTAATCAAGCCTAGTTCGGAAGCATGACTCAAAGTCAACTATAACGCTGTCTTTGGGCTTCAATCGCCACTGCAGACAACGGTGCTTGTAAATTGAAAGAAGGTACAAAACCAGTCATTGGAATTCTGATTATCTCATCCACCGAGGACAGTACCGCCTCACTGATACCTTCTCTTTCTCCACCAACGATTAGAATCACATTGCCAGTCAAGTCTACTTCCCAAGGTGTCTTTTCTCCAATATCTTCAACCGCGATTATTCTGAATCCTGCCTGTTTTGCAGAATGAATAGATTCAATTGCGTTGCGCCAGAAAACTGGGATGAATCTATGTGCTTTCATCGAGGCACGTTTCGCCGCACTTCTTTCTTGATTATTCAACGGCCCATCTATGATCACGGCATCTGCTCCAGAGACTTCGGCGGTCCGTATACAAAAGCCGATATTGACTGGATATTTTGCTCCGTCAAGCATCCAAATTAGACCACCCGATTGGAGAACTTCTTCGAAGGTGGCAGATGGATTTCGCCCTACTAAAGCAATAATGTCAGGGGCGCCATCAGAATTGTTCCTTGCCATTCTCCACAAATCATTCTCTGAACCTTCAATAACATGAATTTCAGATCTTTCAGCCATCGAAATGATTTCATCGACCGCCTGATTATCATGATCTCTTTTTGCTAAAATCAATGAGATGGAGTCTCCTTTCTCAATAGCATTTCGAACCTCTTCGGTTCCACAGAGTTGCATTGACATTAGCATCACTCATCGACGATTATTCATCTCAAAAATTGGGATTGGATTCATCTTGTGGGAATTTGCTTTGTTGAATCCGCGATATATTTCCAGAACCTGATGTTGTCGTTCGGTCAAATCCTCTGATGGATTTTCTTCATGGCTCATTGCCCATTCTAGTTCAGCGTATGTCGCCCCGATTTGTTCCTCATCAGTTCTGCCGTCACCCCACAATCCATCCGTAGGTGCTGCCTGTTGAATTTCCTCAATGATGTCCAGAGCCTTAGCAACCTCATAGACTTCTGATTTCATTAGGTCGGCGATGGGTGAAATATCGACTCCACCATCACCGTATTTTGTGAAAAAGCCAACTCCAAAGTCCTCGACTTTATTTCCAGTTCCTACTACTATACCACCAGTTGAACCCGAAATCGCATAGAGAGTGGTCATCCGTAAACGAGCACGGGAATTAGCTAGTGCAAGGGAGGATAAATCGTGCTCTTTCATTTCCTGATTGAATACGTCGTAGGTGCCTGTCAAATCTACTAATCTACCGTCGACATTATCAAAATTAGATTCTAGCCAGGAAATATGTTTGTTGGATAACTCATATTGCTTCGGATCTTGGTGGATTGGCATATTGAGAACGATTGTAGGCAAACCGGTTTTTGCTGAGAGAGTTGAAGTTACTGCAGAATCGATACCACCGGATACTCCGATGACTAGAGTGGTTATGCCATTGCTTTGCGCATAATCAGATATCCAAGCGGTAATCTCGTCCGCTAATTCACTCCAATCAATCATATTCACACCGTTTCAATGACATGCCAAGCCGTATTTCTTTAGACGCCAATAGTTGTATGGCCATGGAGTAATGAATCCTACAAACAACATAATCGGAATTACCCACCATGTCAATGAAGGTTCTCCCATAATTAGAAGATCTGTGGCATTCATCGAAGATTCCATTGCAATCATCGAAATAAGAGACATCCCAATAGCTACTCTGAATGCTTCTCTAATTCCTCCCATCTGTTTGATTAAGATGAAGGTCTCAAGTGCGATTGAGGTCATGATTCCATTGAACATTGCGAGCATCATAATGGACATTGCAGACCAGCCAAGAGCATCAAGATAAGGAATAAATTGGAAAGCGGCAATTGTTCCGAAGTCGCCAATACTACAACCAATCAAGCACCACTTGGTATTGTGTGCAGACTGTCTCCAAACACTTCCATCGCGCCAATGGAAGTCTTCTCCGAGGCCATCAACAGTGTACCCGATTGCTCGCACCGCGCTGGACAAATTTTCCTTTGATACCCCGGAGTGAGAAATGATTGCACTTCCTTGCTCATGAGAAACCTCAGCGGAACTCACGCCAGATACTGCTTGAAGAGCATCCCGAACCCTAGATGAACATCCGTCACAAGTCATTCCCCCAACTTCGAGTCTGATGGTATCTGCCATGAATAGAACCCTAGTGAGTTCGCCTTTGAACCCTTGCAATTGGCCATAAGCGCCCTTCGGGCGAACCCCTCAAGTTCAAGACGACATCTCAGTTCGGGTGCTTCGATGGTAGTGCCGACCCAAGCAGGTGACCTTGATCCCGTTGCCCTAGAGACTGCCCTAATGCAAACCTGGAGCGATGAGAATACATTCGCCCAGAGCATTGAGGAGCGCCGTGACGGTGCATCTCCTTTCACCTTCCTAGAAGGGCCGCCTACCGCTAACGGAAAACCAGGAATTCACCACGTTATTTCTCGCCTATTCAAGGACTTAGTTTGCCGATGGAAGACTATGGAAGGACACATCGTGGAAAGAAAGGCAGGTTGGGATACTCACGGACTTCCTGTCGAAATTGAAGTTCAGAAACAATTGGACCTGATGAGCAATGAAGCGATTGAGGCTTACGGGATGGAAGCATTCAATCAGAAATGCAAGGAAAGCGTTTGGACTTACGAGCAAGCATGGCGAGAGATGACCGAAAGAATGGGATTCTGGGTTGACATGGATGATCCTTACGTTACTTTACACGATGATTTCATTGAATCTGCTTGGTGGTCTTTGAAGCAAATGTTCGACAAAGGTCTGCTATTCAGAGGTCATAAGGTCCTGCCTTATTGCCCTCAGACAGGAACCAGCTATTCCAGTCATGAAGTCGCTCTTGGTTACAAGGAAGTTTCAGAACCAGCGGTTTTTGTTAAGTTCAAATTGTCAGATGATGATGCTTCGGTACTGGCTTGGACAACTACCCCCTGGACACTACCTGGAAATGTTGGACTCGCAGTTGGACCAGATGTGACTTATGTTCGAGTCAAGATTACTGCTCCTCCATCAGACTCATGGGAGGGACGTGGAGGTGCTCCATTAGAGGAAGAATTGATTCTTGCCAAGGATCTAATGAGTACAGTTTTGAGGCATCAAGTGGAAGTTGTTGAGGAATTCCCTGGCTCAAATTTAGTCGGTATGTCATACAAACCACTGTTTGAAGGTGCAATCGATGGAACAAATCATCCGGCTGCTTGGACTATCGTAGGTGCTGATTTCGTCACTACTACTGACGGAACAGGTGTTGTGCACACAGCGGTAATGTATGGTGAAGATGATTACAATCTTGGAATGAAGGAAGGTTTCCCAGCACAACATACTGTTGGAATGGATGGAAGATTTGTTGAAGGAACTCATATGCAACTTGATGGACGATATGTCAAGGATTGTGATTCCGATATTATCGACCTTCTCGCAGAGCAAAATTCACTCTACAGAGAGCACACATATACTCACGATTACCCACATTGTTGGCGAACCGATCACCCTCTATTGTACTACGCAATGGACAGTTGGTTCGTTCGAATGACCGCAGTCAAAGAACAAATTCTGCAATACAATTCAGAAGTAGAATGGGCTCCTTCTTGGACCGGTGAAAAGCGCATGGGTGAATGGCTTTCCAACATCAAAGATTGGGCAATTAGTCGAGAACGATATTGGGGGACTCCAATACCAGTTTGGATTTGCCCCGACTGTGGTAAGGAACACTGCATAGGAAGCATCGCTGAAATGGAGGAAATGAAAACCGCTGATTCCTCAATGCCTCCTGAATTACACAGACCCTATGTTGACGATGTCAAATTGCACTGTCCTTCAGAGGGATGTTCAGGAGAAATGATTCGAGAACCATATGTCATGGATTGCTGGTTTGATTCAGGATGTGCATCTTTCGCTCAATGGCACTATCCATTCGAAAATCATGGTAAATTCGACGGTTCATTCCCTGTTGACTACATTTGCGAAGCGGTCGACCAAACTCGTGGTTGGTTCTATTCTCTAATGGCAGTATCAACTACAGTATTCGACAGTATATGCTACAGAAGATGTCTCTCATTGGGTCATATTCTCGATAAAGATGGCAAGAAAATGTCGAAATCAAGAGGTAATGTTGTCAATCCATGGGACCATTTCAACAAGGAAGGTTCGGATTCAATCCGCTGGTATATGATGACACAAAGCGCTCCCTGGTCTCCTACTAATTTCGACCCTAACGGAGTTCGTGAGTCATATGCAAAGATGTTCCTGACCCTTTGGAACGTTCATCGCTTCCATGCAGACTACGCTGCACTGGATGGCTTTGACCCGGATGATGAAGGTGGTTATGTTGCAGTATCCGAAAGAAGTCCACTCGACCGTTGGATTCTCTCAAGATTACATACGGTCGCCAATGCTTATCACGACCAATTCGTTGCTTGGGATTTCCATAAAGCAGGTAGAGATTTGGAATCATTCGTTGTCAACGATTTGTCCAATTGGTATGTTCGCAGAAGTCGACGACGACTTTGGGATGAGGCTGATTCAAGCGATAAGCGAGCCTGTCAACACACCCTTCACGAGGTGCTTCTCACAGTCTGCCGTCTGATGGCACCGGTGGCTCCATTCATGCCAGATCAAATTCACCGAGATTTGACTGGAGTATCCGTACACCTCGCAGATTGGCCGGTTGGCTCGAAATTAGTAGACTCAAGTCTTCCACCTCAGGACTGGGGACTGGAGCAAGAGATGGCTCTGGTTAGGACAATAGCAGAAACCGGACGTCGAATTCGTGTTGAAGCGGATCGCAGACAACGGTTACCATGCAAGTCAGGTTGGATAGTTGGTGGCCCAGACATTTCACAATTCCATGATTTGCTGTCTGAAGAGTTGAATGTTGAATCACTAACTACGGAAGACGACCTAGAGCGCTTCCAAAGAATTGTTATCGAACCGAATAGGAAATCACTCGGTGCAAAGTGCCGTCAAGATTTGCCCTCGGTTCTAGCATTGCTTGCAGAGGCTGATCCTGATAATCTACTTCTCGAGATTGATGCAGGAATCTGTATTCTAGAAGGATATGACATAATAATGGAAGACATAGAAATCCGCAGAGTGGAACAAGAAGGTTATGCAGCTGCAACAATCTCTGACGAGGACGTAGGAGATGTATCCTTAGTACTGGACATGGTTTTGGACGAAGATTTGCTATCCAAGGGTCTAGCTCGTGACATAATTCGTAGAGTACAAGCAAAGCGAAAAGATCTCGACCTTGATGTAGAGGCCACAATTAGCCTATCAGTCTGGATTGAAGGACTCGATTTGTCAGACTCCGATTGGGCCCACGTTCAATCTGAGGTAAGAGCAGGGACTGCACAATTGAACCAAGGTGAAACTGAGGGAGACCACTTCGAAGTGGATGGAGTTTCTGTGACCTTCGCTGTAGAAGCGTAGACTCAAATCGCAATTGACGGGCCATATTCAGTTGGCAAAAGTAACTCTACCCCGAATAACGGGTCTGGGTCTGTTGAATCGTGATAAGCGATGAATGAACCTCCATCTGGTAGAATTCCCATACTAGCAAAGTCAAACCGTATGTCATTACCCGCACCCGATGTCGAATCTAGATCCCCTTGCCCAAGGTAAGTCAAGGTATCAGGTTCGAGGGAATCCGAGAATCCTCGGACATGCCAAGCAACATCAACATCAGGACCTTCAGCACTTTGGTATCTGATATTTACAACCATTAAATCGTGCACGCCACTTGAATGCCATTCCCATTCTTCTATCTCAGTCGCGCTTCCCGTGATATTATAATTCTGTAAATCCCAAGTTTCTCCGCCGTCCCAAGACATGTAGTGAGTTATGCCAACACCACCGGACATTCCACCAAAGCAATGTAAGGCAGATGATGAGTCAAAAGCACAGTACTGAGTAGGTAGGGATGAACCATTCAGTGTTGTTGCGGACCACCAATTGAGAGAAGTGTCGACGAATGCATCGGTTCCATCTGTGAAGTAGTCAGGAAAGTATAGACCCCCTGATGGCACAGGAAATGCGCGCATCTCTTTGTGCGGTTTTGTGAAATCCCACTCAGGACCCAAGCCTTCCGCAGTCAAATCAACCTCGATTGAATCGAGGTTAGCATCTCTGTCAGGGAAATCAAAGTAATCGTAATTCAAACCATCAGTAGATATCTGGCCACCAAGATTTGCAACTTGGTGCCAGAAATTAGAAATTACCAAAGTAGCATATTCGCCATTACCATACAAACCACCATTAATTGGACCTACGATTTCTACTTGCCAAGAGCGATCGTAGAATGGTTCAGGAGTACGGTTGAAGCACCACATCCATTCCTCATCCTCGGCATCATAAAGGAAAGCGTAGAATTGGTCCGCTCCACTACTACTTGGATATGGGAACCAACCCATGGAAATTAGGTCTCCATTAGTGGCTTGGACGATACTTCCCTCTCCAAGACCTTCTTGACCTGGAACAGTTGGCTTAGGTTCCCTGCAACCAATCTGAGAAAAAATACTGGGCCGATATTCCTGCCAAGTATGTCCTCTGTCTTCAGACCAAGTAGGATATTCGCCTCCGAAATTAAGTATCCAACCTTCTTTGGTCGCTGCGAGATAATGTTCACAACAATTTCCTCCTTCTTCATTTCCAAAGACTGCCCAACTAGAATTGCCCCATGACTGGTTGGAAAAAGGAGAGGCTACTTCGAAATACCTAGCATCCTCATGACCCATTGGATCATCGATGTATACCATATCTTTGTCCCAATCAGGTATTGGGTCAATAATTGCAGAAGCTATTCTTCCTGATAAGCACCCTGCGAATGACATGGTGATGACCATTAGGACCGCGCAGGCCACCCTTCCGCTACGCTGCATGACTAACGCTAGTGCTTCGCACTCGGTCAGTATTTCGGTGCTTCGCTTTGCCGATTTGAAGTATTCATAATAAAATTCTACCAATTGAATACTGAACGAATCAGGGTTGGATTGAAGGGGTGTATTGACCCGTGCCTGTGCTATGCGTAGAGCCCTTACCTTGGCCCTGCTGATGTTAATGATGACGATTACACCGATGCCTGCTTCGGCTCAAGGCAGCGGAAATTCAATTGTAATTAATGAAATTCTAGTTTCTGTAAATAATGCAAATTATGGAGGAACTGATTGGAATGGAGATGGTTCAATGGGATCTTATAGCGATCAATATGTAGAGTTGTACAACCCTACTTCGGAAGCAATAGACATAGGAGGATGGTATCTAGATGACATCGCAGACGGCGGTTCACCTGCCTGTAGCATCAAATGGAATACTATACTCGAACCAGGTGGCTACATCACGTTCTTTCGTTCTTGGACACAAATTGAATTCGATTATTGGGATGGTGACACTATCCGAATCCTTGACGGGAATATGAATGAAATCGATTCCGTCAGTTACGAAGGAGAAGACTCTGATTGGGATGTCCCATATGGCTACGATACGGGTGGTAATTGGGCAAAACTTGTCGATGGCGCTCCAACCCCAGGAGGGCCTAATGATCAGCAATGGGTAGGTGTAGCGAACGTAGTGCAAGGTAACTGTTACCCGCCTCAAGATCATATTCACCGAGGTGAATATGTCCTAGAAGGAAGAGTTGTTACTATGGAATCGCAAGATTCTGTTATCGATGATGGACGTATTCTAGTGATCGATGGAATGATTGAGGCTGTTTGGAGTGCCTCTGATCCTACTCCATCCGCTGCGGAGGGTGTTGTGTCAATTCCAACTAGCGGCACAATATATCCCGGATTCATTGACCCTCACAATCATGCCAAATACAACATCATTCCACTATGGGATCACGGAACCAATGGATGGGATAACCGCTACCAATGGCAGGCTGAAGACTCTTACCGCGATGCTAAGGATGTCGGTTGCTCGCTAACAGATCCTACAGCCCAAAGATTTGCAGAATTAAGGGCAATCGCTGGTGGAAATACAGCATTACAAGGAAGTTCAACATCCTACACTGACACATTCGAGACTATGTTGGCAAGAAACATAGAACTGTACAATTTCGGTAGGGATTACATCCACACAAAGGTCTCAGAATTAGAATCTGATTATCAAGGAAATCACATCAAAGACGGAAATGCATCGGGTGAATTAGATGCTTGGTTCTTACACTTAGCAGAAGGTATTGACGAATCCAGCAGAGCTGAATTCGATATCTTGGTGCAAAATGACTTGCTTGTAGGTGAGTTGGTAGTAATCCATGGAACAGGATTAACCCAAGCAGAATTCAATGCACTCGGCAATGTAGGAGGAAGTCTTGCTTGGTCGCCAACTTCTAACCTAATCCTCTACGGAGAAACTACCGATATTGCAACAGCCAAAGCAGAGGGAGTCAACATAATGATTGGACCAGATTGGGCTCCTTCTGGTTCCAAGAGTTCAATGCACGAACTGAAGACTGCAGATTGGTGGGATGAGAATGTCCTTGGAGACATATTTACAGATTATGAATTGGTTCAAACAATTACGACCAATATTGTTGATGCGATCGGATGGGCTGAACACACAGGTCGAATCCAACCAGGTCTCGCCGCCGATCTAGTTGTCCTCGACACCTTCCACGCCGATCCATATCGAAACGTTGTGGAGGCAATTGATCCAGATGTACGACTTGTCGTGGTGGGTGGACTGGCCGTCTTCGGAGATGTAGACATAATGGAAGCCATGGATGATGAGATACAAATTATCCAAGGAGAGGGCTTCAGAAAGGCTACTGACATAACCTACGATGGAGTACCTGAAGCAACATTAACCGTTGACGAACTAATGACTTTCTTGGAAAATTGTAACCAAGGTGCACAGGTTCCGCTTGAGTATCTATTCACTTTCGGCGATGAGAGATACTTCGACGTCCTGAACCGTTCACAAACTTTCCAAAATGGAAGAACCATTGACCTGTGGTCTGAATATTATGATATTGAATTAGATGAAGATGGGCACAGAGTAGGAGGGACTGTTGGAGGCGCTGATCCAATAAACACAACAATCGACCCGAATAACGGTGGTAATGGAAATAATGGAGGAACGACTGTTCCTGAGCCTGAATTGCCAAACGTGTTCGCAACATATGGTCCTAGAGGTGCAACGCTTTCTCATCCAACGACTATAGAGGAAGGAATACATCTCGAAACTTGTACATCCGATAATGGACAAACAATTCCCGAGGACAAAGAATTACTCTGTGGTTCCATATTGATAGTTATGCAACCGACCGATGATTGTATTGAATTGGAAGGATGGTATTGTCAATTAGAGGTAGGTGATGCCTTTGCAGTACCTAGTAAACTGTGTGAAGACACTGGGTCTCTGCCCACCGATGTGACTTGTAGAGATGCGTGGTCATACTTGGATATCGAGCAAGAGCCAGAACCAGAACCTGAATTGCCAGAAAACGAAGAGGAGGCATTATTGGAAGGACCATTGTATTGGGTTGCAGTGATTTCATTGATTGGACTTCTTGTAGCTTCGATTGTGACCATCAATAACAACCTTCGTGGTTCAGATGAAGATGAATGATTAGGCTAATCGCCAAGTTGGTCCCTCAGGACCATCTTCGACAATAACACCAATGGAATTGAGTTCGTCCCTAATTTCATCCGCCCGATTCCAATTCTTTGTTTGTCTAGCGGTTTCACGTTCTTTGAGTAGGCCTTCAACTCTATCGGCAATATCTGCCCTAGCCGATTCTGCCTCAGCACGTCCTGCTAACACCTCGGCTGAACTTGGTAGAAGTCCCAATATATCCCCTGCATACTTCTCAAACCAAGAAACAAGATCTCTGCCTGGGTTTTGAGATACAACCGCTTGAATCTCAATAATTGCAGCTCTAGTATTGAAGTCATCATTCATTGCATCAGTGAAGCGTTGGCTGTAATCAGACAGGTCCACTACTGAATCTGAGTCCGAAGAAAGAGACGCGCTATATGCCTCTACCAACCTCTCATAATGGATTACTGCATCCTGTAAGAATTCAGGAGTCAAATCAATTGGATTACGATATGGGACACTCAGTAGTGCATATCGAAGAGCGAGCGGTGAATGGTTCTCGAAGGCTTCTCTAACGGTCCAAAAGTTTCCAAGACTCTTGCTCATTTTTTCTCCATCGACATTCACAAAGCCGTTGTGCATCCAGTACCCTACAACAGGCTCGCATCCGGTACAACACTCAGATTGGAAAATCTCGGCTTCGTGGTGAGGGAACCTAAGATCATGTCCGCCACCATGAATGTCAAATTGTTCTCCAAAGTGATTGAGAGACATGGCTGAACACTCAATGTGCCAACCTGGCCTACCATCACCCCATGGACTCTCCCAGGATGGTTCACCAGGCTTTGCTAATTTCCAAAGCGCAAAATCGCGATGATCTCGCTTTCCTGAGCCGCTATCTGCTACTCTACCGCCAGCACCGGCTCTAACCATCTCAAGCGTTTGACCAGTTAATTGACCATATTTTTCTGGCGCTGTGTCTATCTCAAAGTAAACTCCATCCCCACCAACATAGGCGTGCCCCTTTTCTTGTAAACTCGAAATCATATCGATAATTTCGGGGATAGTTTCGGTGACTCTAGGATAGTGGTCAGCCCTTAGGACGTTCATCGCATCCATTACTTCGAAGTAGTCCTCAATATTTCGATTGGAAACCACAGAATAATTGACACCTTCAGATTCAGAAATATTGAGTATCTTATCGTCGATATCGGTAAAGTTCTGAACATATTCAACCTCGTAGCCACTAGCTTCTAGCCAACGGTGTACAACATCGAATGCTAGGTAGCAACGAGCATGCCCTAAATGACTAGGTGAATAAGGAGTTATTCCACAGACATACATGCTAACTCTACCCTCGTTTAGAGGAGAGAATTCTCGCTTCTTGCGAGACCGTGTGTCATAGACCCTGAGAGTCATTCTGATTGTGCTGCGCGGCTTATCCGTCAAGAACCCCGCGCTACTTCCACGAGCGCGCGATACAATCCGATATGTCCAATACGCTCTGGGTGCCATTGAACTCCAATGCAAAATCTCTTGTCGGTTCGCTCAACACCCTCAATCAAATTATCATGTACTGAATAGGCACTGATCTGCAAACTACCAGCGTCTGATATTCCTTGGTGATGAGTTGAATTGGCCATTACTTCATCACCCATTATTGCATGTAAATGACTGCCACCAATAATCGACACTCCATGTTCAGTCACTTCTCCATCCCATCCTCCGTGTTCCTCAAATCCAGGAGTTTCGGGTAGGTGTTGGTACATTGAACCTCCGTGAATTACACACATCAACTGCATTCCTCTACAGATTCCAAGAAGTGGAATATCTCTCTCGATTGCTGCTTTGATTAGCGATGCCTCGGAGTTGTCTTGATCTGGATGAGCCAAGTATACGTGTTCACCAGGTTCCTGACCATACAAAGAAGGATGGATATCTGGACCCCCTGCCACAACTAAACCGTCGAGAAAATCTAGGTTTGAAGCGCAACACCCAGGTGGTAAAAGAATAGGCTGTCCACCTGCTTCTTCGATGATATCTGTATAGGTTGATGGAAGGATTACTGCTTCGATATTCCATGGGCCGAAAGTTGAGTCTCGTTTACAGGCGGTAACACCGATTACAGGAGCCCGCCCATGATTACTCATACGTAGGGCACTTGCTAGTTGACTAATTCAATCCGATGGTATCGGATTTAGCAGATTATATCCTTGCTGCTTCGATTAATGCATTGAATACTTTCGTTTGGTCTATCATTTCTGGATGCCATTGCATAGAGAGCAAGAAACTAGCTCCGGGTAGTTCAACCGCTTCGATAAGTCCATCTTCGGTTCTAGCAACCACGATTAGGTCTCCGGCATCTGCAACTCCTTGATGGTGGCCGGAATTAGCCATGGTTTCAGTACCGATGACAGATGCCAATAGCGAGTCTTCCTCTATCTGTACTAGATGATTAGACCAATCACCCGCAGTTGCACCATGACTTTCGTGACCAGGGGTTTCAGGTAGATGTTGGTGAAGCCTACCTCCTCTCTCTACAGATAATAATTGATGGCCCCTACAAACACATAGCATTGGAAGGTCTCTTTCAATTGCAGATGCGATTAGTAATGATTCCCAACTATCCTGTTCTGGACGGAAGTCGCTGGTCCTTTCGTGCGGCTCCTCTCCATAACGTGCTGGATCGATATCTCGACCCCCAGCGATAATTATCCCATCGAGGCGGTCGAGTAATGTTTCAACATCGTCGCCTTCAGTAAGCAAGACGGGTATCCCACCCGCTTTTCTGATCGCTGTTGGATAATTTGCAGGCAACATGACAACTGCTTGCTCAGGTGTTTCATAATCTCGCAGGTTAATCGAGGTAGTAACCCCGATTATAGGAGAGGACAAACAATCACTCCGCTTCTCTAGCAAGTCTAGCAGCGCGGAATGACATAATGCCACAAACCATGAACGTCACTCCAACAAAAATTAGGATAATGTGAGAGGAAATTGCAAGATTGGACATTTCTGAAAAATCGGCAAAAACTCTTGCACCTCCAAGCGTCATCAATAGTGCCAGAACCATTGATGCGTGCATTAGGTGATGGCGCATATCTGGCATCCTTTCCGATAGTATTCCCAGAAGCAATAGAGGAGCGCCCATGAATGAGGGAATCATTGCAGTAATCGAAGATTGGTCCGATATGATGTATGCCGCGATACCCCACAATACAAGTATTGATCCTTCGTAAATTGCGATTCTCGGAATTGTCAAGCCTGAGACTGTGAACTCGTCGCCCATGGTTACTCGTGTATGCAGCGCTATTTATGCATCACTCAGGAGCATTAGCGGCAGCAGCGGCTTGAATCTCTTCGTCTCTAGCGACTATTTGCTCCCATAGAATCTCGGCTACGTCTTTGACGTCCATTTCGGCGCCGACTGCATCTAATCCGTCTTTGACCATGATTGAACAGAAGGGACAGCCGACTGCAACTGTGTCGCATCCTGTCTCGGCTATCTCCTTGGCTCGAATTTGATTGACACGCTTATCGGCATCTTCCTCCATCCACATTTGAGCCCCACCGGCTCCGCAACAGAATGAATCAGTTCCATGCCTCTCAACTTCCTTATCGACACCACCAATTATGTCTCGAGGTTCGTCGACAATACCTCCTATTCTACCAAGATAACATGGGTCATGGAAGGTGACTGATTCTTCGGTTGAAACGTTAGGAAGTTTTCCTTCTTCTTGCAATTTGGCGAGTATTTCAGAATGGTGGAATACCTCTAATTCTGCACCGCCATAATCTGCGTATTCCTTTCCTAAAGTATGGAAGCAATGTGGACAAGATGCAACTATTCTCTTTACTCCTAATTCTTGGAAAGTCATCATATTGGTTTCTGCGAGCATTTGGAATAGATACTCATTTCCTGCACGTCGGGCTGGGTCTCCAGAACAACCTTCTTGCATTCCTAGAATACCAACATCCAATCCAGCTTCATTTAGCAAACCAATAGTCGCTCGTGCAACTTTCTGATTCCTCTCGTCAAAACTTGCGGCACAACCAACGAAGTAGATGTATTCTGCCGGTTCACCAATCTTGATGTCGAGTCCTTCAGCCCAGTTACCACGCTCATGCATACCGAATCCGTATGGATTTGAAGCGGATTCTAGATTACCCATTGCGACATTCAATTCCTCTGGATATTCCATTGTCTCCATCATAGCGTTTCGACGGAGATCTGTGAGTTTAGGCACATGCTCGATGTAAACCGGGCAAGCATCAACACATGCGTGACATGTAGTACAGGCCCAAACCGCATCCGCACTCATTCGGTCTAGAATACTCTCATCGGGTGTTTCACCCTTGAGTAGAATCGGCGCGTGGTCATTAGCATAATCTCTGACGTCGTGTACAATTTGCATTGGGTTCAATGCCTTGCCAGATTCATAGGCTGGACAAACATCCTGACATCTTGCACAGGTAGTACAAGCCCAGCCATCAATGAGTTGTCTCCATGAGAATTGTTCGTAACTCGCAACTCCAAATGCCTCGATGTCCAATTCTTCCAAAGAAACTGCTTGGCCGCTATCATTCACTGCTAGTGGCTGCATCTTTGCCATTGGCTCAGTATCATAGAAGAAAACATTCGGGAACGCCATAACGAGGTGCATG
>DAPQ01000040.1 GCA_002502175.1 Euryarchaeota archaeon UBA19
GAATGGGCAGAAGGCATCAGAGATAGTGATCTCAACTACAGCCTTATGCAACCTGTAACAATTCACAGATACGGCAACTTTGAATCCGAAGACAAGATTATGCAGGTTTATGGGAATAATTCAAGCGACCATTATTCACCATGGCCTGTGGTTACTGACGCCCATTCACGCCTAGCACTAGATTTCGACACAAGAGAGCCCTCAGAACTATCTGTTGTCGAGGCTTTCGGCAATCTACCGACTCCCTCTGTGATTTTACTCGACAAAAGCGGTAATGTCGTTTGGGAAGCAACGTCTTATTGGTATTCTGCAGACCAATTAGAAGAGGCGGGGGAAATTGCAGCCGGATTAGGAGATTGAATATAATGGAACCACTGAATATAGCACTGTTTATGTTTTCAACAATATGGGTAGGCCCATTTTGGATGTTAATGCTGATTGAACCGTTCTCTGAAAGAACTGAAACCTGGGTAAGGGGCAACTTGCTATTCATTGGACCTTTGGGGGTTTGGTTGTTTGCAACTGTATTGAACCCAAACGGGCTGTTAGATTTGTTCACCGGAAATCCTGCAGAATTTTTCGATACGATGGTCTCTCTGCTTGGGACTGAAACGGGTACTGTGCTAGCGTGGGCTCACTTCGTGGCAGGCGATATCATGGCCACAAGGTGGATGTGGAGACAAGGGGTCAAGAATCAAATCGGAGTCAACAAAATTCGTGTGATTGTGTTCTTTGGTGTTATGTTGATGCCAATTGGACTTCTTCTTCATGTGATTCTAAACAGAAAATAATCACCTAAGTTACAGAATCTAGGCAGTTTCTTACCTATTCACATCTCGCTAGGGGTGTGAGGCGGGCAATACCTGTGGCTTTCCTAGTGAGCTTTTTGCTCCTAGCAATGCTCCCTGTTGACAATGGAGACATTCTGAAGGATGACTCAATAATACACTACAGAACTAACTCTAACGATGGCTACAGTGCAATAGAATACACCGATGAACATACTACCGTAAGCATCGGCCCTTCGGACCGTCAGACGACTCTCAGAATGCCTGGAAATCACGACTATAGTAGGCCATTACCGTTGGTAATTTCATTACATGGCTACAGCAACAATGGAGCATTCAATGCTGCATATATGCACCATATCGATAGCATTCATGAAAATGAGCATTTGCTGATTTATCCTGATGGGACAATGAATTGGTTAGGAATGAGATATTGGAATGCTACGGATGCTTGTTGCAATCTTTTTGATTACGATGTTGATGATGTTGACTATCTTACTAGTTTGATTGATGAAGCGGTGCAGAACTACGGAGCAGATCCGGATGGAGTGATTGTGACGGGGCTCTCCAATGGAGGATTCATGAGTCACCGAATGGCTTGTGACGCCGGTAATTCTATTCGAGCAATTGTAGCCTTGAATGGCGTTACATGGAACGATTTTTCCGATTGTGTCGATACTGGAAGGCCCGATATCTTACATGTACATTCAACCGATGATGGTGTTATTCTTTACAATGGAGGAACTGTTGCACTAGGAGGAGAATACCCGTCTGCTACCGAGACTGTTGGCTATTGGGCTGATAGGTCTGGGTGTGACTCAACATGGACCTTCCAAGGAACTAGAGATATTTCTGGAGACGATGGAATAGATGAGACTGATGAGTTTGAATTTCTCAACTGCAATTCTGGAAATCGAGTAGCTCATTGGAGAATCAATGGGGGGGGTCATGTCCCGCCACTAAACGACCCCGGTTGGTCTGACCAAACGATTGGTTGGGCGCTTTCTGGGTTTGTTCGAGATTCTGATGGTGATGGATATAGAGACGATGTCGATGTTTTCATTTACAATCCAAATGAGTGGGCTGATGCTGATGGAGACTTAGTTGGAGACAATACCGATCAATGTGATCAAGACCCATTTGGATGGGATGATTCTGATGGAGACGGGGTCTGTTTACCTACCGATTTGTTCCCAGACGACCCTAATGAATGGTCAGATGCTGACGGCGATGGTATAGGCGATCACGGCGACCTCGATGACGACAATGATGGCGTTGATGATGATGATGATGCCTTTCCTTATGATTCGAGTGAATGGTACGATACCGATGGAGACGGTATTGGAAATAATGCCGATGTCGACGATGATGGAGATGGTTGGCAGGACTCAGAAGATGCGTTTCCTTTGGATGAAAATGAATGGGCCGATTTTGATGGTGATGGAATAGGAGATAATCAGGACCCCGATGATGACAACGACGGGTGGTCTGACAGCGATGAGTTGGATTGTCAAACCGAACCTAACGATTCTTCTCATATTCCGCTTGACTCAGACGGCGACGGAATTTGCGATTTAGTAGACTTGGACGATGATGATGATGGAGTCGAGGATTATCAAGATGTATTTCCTCTCAATCCTGAGGAATGGTCGGATAGCGATGAAGACGGAGTAGGTGACAATTCGGATGAGTTCCCCGCTGACGATTCGGAGTGGGTCGACTCTGACAAGGATGGATATGGAGACAACTCTGATGCGTTTCCTAGCGACCCAACAGAATGGCTTGATAGCGACGGAGATGGAATAGGAGACAATACTGACGAGTTTCCTGAAGATGGTAGTGAATGGATTGATTCCGATTCGGATGGCGTGGGCGACAATGCTGACGATTTACCCTACAATGCAAACGAAACAAAAGATACTGATCGCGATGGTATTGGAGACAATACCGACATGTTTCCTACCGACCCATCTGAGTGGATAGATAGTGATGGAGATAGTTTCGGAGACAATTCCGATGTCTTTCCAGAAGACCCAGCTGAGTGGATAGATAGCGATGGAGACGGTTACGGGGATAATCGGGATTGGGCACCATTCGATGCAGAGGTATGGGATAAACCTGCAGATTACAAATTCGTGTATATCGGGGTAATTGCGGTCGCTTTCATTGGGGTTTTATCCTATACAATTAGGCGTCAAACTTGAGTGCTTACCTGCACTTCGGACCTCATGGACTGGCTAAACCTGCTGGGCAAAGGGTTGTTTTCCGGGGCGGTTATTGTAACTGCAAGTGAGATTGCAAAAAGAACGACTGTGTTTGGTGCTATGGTGATTTCACTACCACTTGCTAGTATTATGTCAATGACTTGGTTGTATAATGACACGAAGGATACTGCACAGGTTGCTGACTTCGCAGAGAGTATTCTTTGGTTGGTTATACCCTCAATGTCTCTGTTTCTTGTCTTACCTTTCTTACTTAGACGTGGTTGGGAATTTGAGCCTGCTATGGGTGTTGGAATAGTCTTGACAGTTCTCGCATATGCTGTAGGTGCGGGACTTGCAAAGTCGGTTGGAAACTTATCTTGAGGCGCCATTAAGCGGAATTTCATATCCGGATTCCGAACTATTATGAAGAAAAGGTCGGACCGCGCGTCATGCCTGGTGCATACGACCGAAGTCGGAATGCCGCAGTTGTACGCCAGATATCCGCTAACTTCGACTCTGCTATATCGGATTTCTTTGGTACTAGAGCGCCTAACAGAGAGGCGGCACAGGGCGCGCATGATGCATATGTTGCCGCCCTACGTGCACACGGCACTGATGTGACCGTTCTACCTGGATTAGACGAGCATCCAGATTGTTGTTTTGTCGAAGATACTGCTGTTATGGTCGATGGGAAGGCGATCATTCCGAACATGGGTCACCCCTCCAGAGAAGGAGAGCAAGTTGCGGTTGCTGAACACCTATCTTCGAGTGCTGAAATTATCAATATGCCAAAGGGCGCTAAACTCGATGGTGGCGATGTTGTATTCTTCGATGACCGCTACTTGATTGGAGTTTCAACTAGAACAAATCGAGAGGGTGCAGACTTTCTTGCAAGTCATGTACGAGAAGACGGTTTTGAGTGTGAGTTCATCGATATTCCAAGTTCGACTCTTCACCTTACAACAGTGTGCTCATCGCCGCGCCCAGGTATGATTATTGCAGCAGAAGGACACCTTACTGCTTCTCAATTAGAGCCTATAGCTGAGGATGTCGTTTGGGTTCCGAATCGAGAAAGTTACGCTGCGAACACAATCGGCTACAAAGGCGATCGTGTGATTATTGCGGATGGATTTCCTGTAGTCCGTCAAATCATGTTAGATGAAGGGTTCAAGATTACTAGTGTAGACATGAAAGAAATCATGCAAGCAGATGGTTCGTTGACATGTCTGTCAGTATTCAACGCCTGATTTTTACTCAATCAAACAGGCGGCGGCTTCAACAACGGACCTACGGTCCGTTGGCTATGCGCTCACGCGAGTTGGCGGCTTTCGGCATGGTTCTAATCCTGCTACTTACTCCAATCAGCGGATGTTTTGGAGGAGATGATTCTAGAGTTGATGCAGGAGATTTACAAATTGATGTTGATTCGATGTCTGCTGGTTTCTTTCAGAATCTTGAGTTGACTGCTTCTAGCAAAATGTCAGTATATCTTCCATTCTTAATCAAGGATCCAGCATCTGGATTTGTACAGAATTCTACTGTACTTGATATCAATTCAGGAGATACAATAGCCATCGAGGTTCTAATTCCACCGCGTTCCGATGGAATCTACCTGCTTCTTGGAGAATATGGAAGGGGGCATTGGCCAATTCGTGAGGTGGATGAGTCTTGGTCTACATGGTATGCTCGAGGGGGCGACAAGGGCGAGGATGGTCTAGGAGCGATTAGAGTCCCTGCAAACAACACAACCTACGATACCCTCGAAGTGCATTCATCAGTAATGCCTGGTGAGGTAGAAGTGAAATTTATTCCATCTACAAGGGATTCGACTGTGTCCTTGGATGAAGGTGGTGGTCATTCAAGTGGAATGCTTCATGGTAGAATTGTCTATGATAGATTGTTTGAGTTGTCGGACCCCACCGACACATTGGATCCAGTGGATGGAAAGGCTGGATATTTTGATAGGTGGGCAGGGCAAGGTAATCCTGCATACGAAGATGCGGCTTTGTACATCATTGGGGAATTGGAAAGCTTTGGACTTGAAGTCATAGCCCATAGGTACGAGTACACAGATATCATGAATGTTCAGAATCCAGAGGCATACAACATATGTGCATACAAATGGGGCTCTGTAGTGCGAAATGAGTGGATGGTTTTCGGAGCCCATTTCGATGTTGCTCCTCCTGCTAACGCTGTACTTCTCGACCCTCATATTGTAGGATTCAGGACCTACGGGACAAGGGCAGGAGCATATGACAACTCAGCAGGGACTGCTATGGTTATGGAAACCGCTAGGGCTCTTGCTGATTTTGAGACAAGGAGAACCATGGTTTTCTGCCTATGGTCTGGTGAAGAAGGAGGAAAAAGAGGGTCGGATTACTGGACTGAGTACCACGTAAAGGAAGACAATCCCCAAGTGACTGTGATGAATTACATCAATCTCGACATGGCTGGAGTTAATTGGCCCGGTGGAGGTGGTGCGCCTCATGGTGATCCTGACCCTCAAATCGACGAAGATGGTTATCCGAAAGACAGTGAGGTATGGCCACTAAGAGTATACATTGGCCCGGGTCCAAATCATGATCAGTTAGACCAGCCAGAGATGGTTGGTCTATCGAATTGGATAGGCTCTGATGCACTTGGTCTCGAGGAACAAATTGGGACATTAATCGGAACAAACTACAGTGCTGATACTTGGAAAACGTCTGTTTGGTTAGATATGGATAGGCCTGAAGTCATCGTCTATGAAGATACCACAGCAAGAAGTGATCACGCTAGCTTCCAAGATAATTTAGGCACTGTAACCATTGGTTTTGGTGGATTAGTAGATGGCTATTGGTGCTATCATCAGGTCTGCGATACGCTAGAAGAAATGGAAGATTGGATGGATACAACCGGCAAGGATTACGGAGAGGAAAACACTGGTATTGCCAATGTCGTAAATAGTCTAGATATGATTACTTGGTGGGCGATGATGACATTCTTCCACTGTGATGAGCAGCCTATTTTCAACGCCCTTCTCTAAACATCCCACTCTAATGGGATGTGGATTTCATTCCTTCGAAGAAATGGAAGTGTTGACATTGGGTTGTCGTATACCGCTAGTTTAGCATTACCAGAAGTTGTAAGCCCCTCTGCTTCGACTAGTTTTCGTAGCTTATTCTGTAGTCTCAATGACTTGCTTGGGCGAGAGAGGCCAGAGAATTTCAGAACTGCAACCAC
>DAPQ01000070.1:0-2078 GCA_002502175.1 Euryarchaeota archaeon UBA19
GCAGGTTTTGTTGTAATTAAGGTGCTTTTTGATGATGTTCCAAGTAGCCCACTTCGAACACTAGCACTACTATTGTCACCATTTTTCATGGTAGCAGTAACTTTCTATTCTCTTGATTTACTTCTCCAAGGGCTTGGTACAAGCGCCGGGTTCACACTCGATTTAGTATCGATTACTACAGGCACGCTCACTTGGTCCTCTACTTACTTGGCAATTGCCATTGGTTTGACCTTGACCTACAAGGTTCAGAGATACGGAAATTTCGCCCAATCTGAATTATTCATGATTGGAATGTATCTCTCTATGATTATGATATGGAGCGACTATTTCTTCCCTATGACTAGTCTTTCCACAACCAAAGATGGCGTACTAACTTGGTCTGTATTGATATTCACTTTGATAGCAGCCTTCATCCTTACCGGTTTTGCTGGAATCATCATTGATCGTCTGGTCTACAAAGGGTTCCGCAAAACGCAAGCAAGCCCACAAGTAATGATGATTGCATCTCTTGGAGTAGCACTAATTCTCCGCGCCTTGACCTACATGAGATTCGGCGCGGGAAGAAACATGTTTGAGCCAGAAGGAGATTGGCGAATGCCAAACCTTCGTTGGGAACTTCCGACAACAAAGATGCGCTTCAATCTTGGAGAAAGGAATCTCGACGAGGGTAGAACATACACACAGTGGAACTGTGAAGAAACCATAGACGAAACTACCGGTGAACCCGTACTAACTAGAATAGTCAGTGATACCACAAAACCCGCAATAGAAATCTATGACACTACTGCCGATTGTGTAACTCAGGCTACAACCAATTATGCCTACTACAAAGGCGCAGTACCGGTGGTGGTATTCTCAGCAGTATTGTTGTTGATGCTACTACTGAACAAAACTCGTCTTGGCAGGAGAATGAGAGCGGTTGCAGATAACCCAGAATTGGCTGCAAGCAGTGGAATCAATGTTGAGAGAGTACACATGACGAGTGCTTTCCTCTCAGCAGGAATTTCAGGAATGGGTGGCGCAATATTTGCGATGACTCTTCGATTCAATCCAGAAACTGCATTTACTCTTCTTCTACCATCCTTCGCCATAATTGTTCTCGGAACAATTGGCTCAATACCAGGGGCTATTGTAGGCTCTTTGGTAGTTGGATTCGTTCGTGCACTATCCTCTCCTGTTTTGATTGGAATTGGTTTGCCTCTTGGGCGTTCGAATTACTCTGCATTAGACGGTGTAATGCCGTATATCTTCTTAGTTGCGATTTTGATGATTATGCCGGAAGGCATTGGTGACGCATATGAGAAATGGAAGATTGATCGATTAAGAAAACGTAAGGAATACGACCCAGAAAAATCAGACAAAGTGACAGCGGCTCTCGCTATTTTGCCTACGGGAATATTTGGTCTTCATCACTGGTGGCGAAATAGAACCGACAAGATGCAAAATTTCTCTGCCTTCGCGATAGCAGCATATGCCTTCCATCGGTTCAGTGATTTCGTCGGAAGAAATTCCTTCGCAAATGGTTGCGGGGATGTTTGCCAAGATGACGAAGTTGTGATATCTAATCTAGAGGTTTTAACCGGTAGAAGCGATGGAACATTGCTATTGGAAGACTCTCCTTTGGATGAGTCAGATTTGTTGAGTCAAAATTCCCCTCCAGATGGATTGACACCTGCAGACACCGAAGTATGGACAGCAAATGCTCTCTCAGAAATGAAAGAATCTTGGCTAAGTCAAATGAACTTAGAAATCGACTTGGTCAATTTTATCGTTGACCTTGGTGACATCCTTTGGCCATGGGCATTTATTTTACTTTGGATTTATTCAATTTACGAAGGGATTTCCATATTACAAGGAAAATACGAAACTCAAGGCTCACAGAATGTTACTGTAAAAATAAATGAGGTAATCTCTTCGATATCAATACGAATTAGGAAACTACAGACCCAAATTCTACTTCGTTGGTCAGTTTTTGATAGGAAACATGACCAATTTGTCAAGCAGATTCGAGAAAGAGTATCTCAATCATCCAGTGGCATTACCACGAAGGTGGGTACAGAAGCTGGAAAGTTATACTC
>DAPQ01000070.1:2468-12741 GCA_002502175.1 Euryarchaeota archaeon UBA19
AGAGAGAGTCCAATCGGATCTTGGCTTCTTTTCGGTTTGTTGATGTTCATACTCATATTGTTCCTAGCCTGGTTACCAATTGCCGAATCTGATGATTTCCGATTCAAGAAGGTGCTACAGGTATCCAACGTTCTACTAACACTCTCAATTTTCATTCTGATGTCTTTCTCTCTCAATCTACACACCGGATATACAGGAATGGTCAACTTCGGTGTTATCTTCTTCGTTGCTATTGGAACAATAACCGTTGGAATTCTTACCGCCCCAGAGAATCTGCATGGGTACGATTGGGCGATTTTACCGGCAGTACTGATTGCCCTGCTTCTCGCGGCAGCCTTCGGCTGGGCGTTAGCATATCCAACCGCTCGCCTGAGAACCGATTATTTCGCAATTGTAACAATCTCTCTCGGCGAGATTGTCAGAGTTCTACTTGCAGGCGAACCGTTGCTAAGGGTAGGTGCGGTCGGTAATGCAATTGGAATCTCATCCTATCCATTACCATTCGAAGACATGTGGTTCTGCGGTTCAGAAACCTCCGGACCCGACACAAATTGGGTCAGCCCAGATGCCTGCCGAGATGATCCAAATCTAACAGACACTCCAGCATATCTGATTGGTGAATGGTTGAATCTAGGCGAGCCAGCGCCATACATGTTCTTGCTGATGATTATGTCCGTAGTAGCGGTTATCCTTGTTTGGATTCTATTGAACAGAATCCTCTCCTCGCCATGGGGAAGAATCCTGAAGGCGATCCGAGAAGACGAAGAGGTTGCACAACACCATGGTCACGATGTTCTAACTCACAAGGCCGCTAGCCTAGCATTGGGTGCATCAATCGCCGCACTTGCTGGAGCATTCTGGGCTTGGAAACTAACCGGATTTGAACCATCCTTCATGTCACCGGCTCGCTCCACCTTCCTAGTATGGGCGGCATTCATTATTGGTGGTACATCGAATAACCGAGGAATGGTAGTTGGAGCATTCATCATCGTCTTAATGGAATTCGTATTCAATGTACTAGTCGCGGGACAAGGTTCTACAGACCTCCCCCTACACACTACAGCCGCTCGTATTGATTCATTATTCGAATGGCTAATACTAAGTCCGTGGGAAGTAGCAAGCCTCTTCCTAGTTGCCTCATTTGTCGGCTTTGCAATACGCTCAGAAAGGATTCTAGAAACTGGCTTAGCCGGTGTTGCAATCTTTTCATTTACAGCCGTCGCTCTTGGTCAGCGGTCAATCGATGAGTCGTTCTTTGGCGGTGTAGTGACGGCTGACATGCTTTACTTCAAACTCTTCTTGATTGGCTGTTTGATGCTATTCTCATTGAAGTTCAACACCAAGGGTCTACTTCCAGAAGTACCGGTTAGACCCGAGCGTCCTAATGGAGGTGAGTCCGTTGAGTGAACCGGTACTAAAGGTCGAAAATCTCCGAAAGGAATTCGGCGGTCTAGTAGCTGTAAAGGACGTATCTTTCGAAGTCGGCCCTGGAGAATTTATCGGATTGATTGGCCCGAACGGCTGTGGTAAATCTACCACATTCAATTGCATTAGTGGATTGTTAGATCAGACCGCAGGAAGTATCGAAATTTTCGGTAAGGATGCTTCGAATATGCGGCCCGACCAAATCCAAAACCTTGGATTTACCCGAACCTTCCAGCACACTCGCTTATGGCGACAAATGACTGTAATAGAGAATCTACTGGTGCCCCCAAGAGACCAATTCAAGCCTAACCCATTTGCGTCCATTCTGCAATTATCGTCGTCTGCTGAGGAAGAACGTCTTGCTCGAGCATATGATGTCTTGGAGCAATTAGAAGTTCCACATATGGCTCATAACTTGGCGAGCGAGCTTTCAGGAGGCCAATCAAAACTAGTAGACATAGGGCGCTCGATGATGGGCGACCCTAAGTTGCTACTACTCGATGAACCGGTGGCTGGTGTGGCGGGGCCACTGGCGATGAAGATATTCAACAACCTACGACAAATCGTAGATGAAACTGGAATCTCGGTTCTAATCATTGAACACAATATGGATTTCATCCTCAGGCAAGGAGTCGACAGAATCGTTGTGATGAACGAAGGAGAGATTCTGATGGTTGGAACTCCAGACGAAGTTCGTAGCAACCGTGAGGTTATCGAAGCATACCTAGGTGCAGCAGGTGATGAGTCAGGAGGTGAGGAAGAATGAGCGAAAGAGTTCTAGAAATCAATGGACTAAACTGTGGTTACGGCTCAGTTCAAATCCTATACGACATTGACTTGTACGTAGATAAAGGCGAATTCGTAACTATCATCGGTCCGAATGGTTGTGGTAAATCGACTCTCATCAAGACAATTTTTGGAATCGCCACTCATTATTCCGGAACGGTTCAACATGAGGGTGAAGAAGTATCAGGCTGGAGAACAGATCAGTTGGTCAACCGAGGTATTGCTTACGTCCCTCAAGTGAACAATGTATTCCCATCTTTGACTGTTCATGAGAATCTACAGATGGGCGGAAACAAATTACCTTCCGCCGTTCTTGCCGAGCGAATAGAACGCGCCCTCAACATGTTCCCTGATCTGCAACAGCGTACCCACGACTTGGCGGCATCACTTTCGGGTGGAGAGCGACAAATGTTGGCGATTTCTCGAGCATTGATTTCTGACCCAACCTTCCTCTTGCTCGATGAGCCTACAGCTGCACTTTCACCTCTTTACCAACAACAAATTATCGAGAGGATCGATGCCTTGAGAGAAGAAGGAATCACTGTACTAATCGTAGAGCAGAATGCTAGATTGAGCCTCGCTCGTTCTGACCGAGGGTACATTTTCGCTAGTGGTAAAGTAGTCCATACAGGAGATGCACAGCACATTCTTACAGATCCAGAAATTGGCGAGTATTTCCTCGGTTCCCACTAATCAGTTAACGAGAAAGAACTCTCTGCACTGCTAGAGGTATGAAATGCAGAGAATCTGCTAATCTGTGTCCATCTTCGACTTCTATGATTTCGACTAATTCATTGGATTCTGATACTTTTCGTGAAGATTCTATTGGAACGATATCGTCTTGGCTTCCATGAAGAATTATTGTGGGATGGTGAGGGTTAGGCCAGGACATCTCATCAGCTGATGTAATGAAATCCCAACCGAATTCTACCTCATGTCCGAATCCATGATGGAAATACTGGCGAGAACCAGTATTCTCCCATTCGATTAGACCCTGTTCACCAGCAATCGAACGAAAATTTTCAGCAAGCCCAAATGCAGGTGCGAGCAAAACTAACCTCAACTCACGCTCAGCAAATCTTTCCGAAGCATTGGCAATAGCCAGTCCTCCGTAGGATGAGCCCATTATGATGTCAATATCATCATTCTCAGCGATAGCCTTAGCGATGACTTCTGTTTGGTCTGCTATAGTCCAACCATTGTTACTCATCTCTGGGCATATTATTTCCCAACCAAGACTTTCCTTCATCCATGTCGGCTTAGATCCATTCGGACTACCTTCTAAACCATGAGCAAAGAGAATTTTCATGACGACCAGCCCTTGAGAAATTTCAGTTAAATTCTAGGCCGAGTAATTCTGCATTAGCAAGAGGGCAACGAGTCATCGCAGCGTGCTCCATTACTCTGACATGTACTTCGGCAACAACATGAACTACGGACTCAAACATATGTCCTGCATGTACATTATTTTCATCATCTGACCAACAACAGTGGATATGGGTGAAAGCATCTCCATTTTCTGTTCGTGCAATATTGCCGGATAAACTGACTAATTCTGATGGAGAATCCAATAATCTCCTCTTGTAAATTCCTTCTTCATTCATGTAACCATATTGATTCTCACGCGTCCGGCCAATTCCGCTGGTAATAGCCGCCGCATCAAATCCAAGGTCATCAGCCAATTTCTTCAATGCTGCATGGATTTCTTCACCAGGATCGATACGAACTAAGATATCACTTCCAGAGCGCGTATGTTCCATGAAGGGGGGGTTGTGGAGCGGTGCTTGAACAAATCCCAAGGTTGTTTTCCTATGGGCTTCGGAAAACTGAAGAAATTCTTGCAGTGGAAGCGCTCAAGCCTACATTTTGACGACGTCTTGCGGTGAAAACTTCCAGTGGAAGCAGGGGGGTCCAGAAAACCATCCGCTTTGTTCATAGACTACGGATTTTCACTTCTGTTGCCCGGCGGTGAAAACTATGACGATGGCAGCACATGATTCATCGGCAAGGTGGAGGACTTTCTTCACCGAAGCAAAAGAGGCTGAGATAGTTCTTCTACTGTCAAAGCAGTCTGAAAATGCTGTGCTTGACATTACCTTCCACGAGCTTCAGGCCTTCGATCCAGAGTTCGCAGAAGACGTCCTGAAGGACCCTCGCAAAATCATCAACAACGGAAGAACTACCTTGACAGAAATTTGCCGTGAGCGCGGTGAAGATCTTGATTGCTTAATTCGAGTCGGTGAGCTGCCTAAGGATAGTCGACAAGACCTCAGAGATATGGGAAGTCGTGACATAGAGATGTTACGAAGCGCCGAAGTCATTTGTACAAAAATTAGTGAAATTAAACCTAGAATTCATCGAGCTGTCTTCCAATGTGAGAATTGTGGACACACAATAGAGATGATTCAAGAAAATGAAAGGGAATTGAAAGAACCTCTGAAGTGTCCCGATGAAACAGGTTGTGGCGAGTCAGCAGGACGCTCCGGTGGGACACGATTCAACCTCGTAATGAATGTCTCTCGAATGGTGAATAATCAATGGATAGAGGTCCAAGAAGTTCCTGAAAACGTACCTAGCGGGGCCCAACCATCTCGAGGACAAGTACTGGTTGAGGGCGACTTGGTAAACAAACACCTTCCTGGGCAAAGAGTTGTAATCAATGTCATACCTGTTGTTCATTCTGAGGTAAAGAGGAACAAGAAAACCCCGATGTTCGATATTATCTATCATCTTGTAAGCTCAGAACATGAGAGCACTCCCTTTACTGAAATCAAGATTTCCGATGAAGATCGGCAGGCCATTATTGACATCGGATCCAGGCCTGATTTACTACAGCTAATGCAACGCTCAATCGCACCTTCAGTTTATGCAACCGGAGTAGTACATTTTGTCAAGAGAAGCCTCGCTCTGCAATTATTTGGTGGAGTATCCCGGGTAAACAAAGATGCTACACGTTCTCGTGGTGATATCCATATTCTACTAATGGGAGACCCTGGTGTTGCGAAATCACAACTTCTCAATTACATGTCAAAACTCTCTCCTCGAGGCATGTTTGCTACTGGCGGTGGTGTATCCGGTGCTGGTCTTACAGCCGCCGCAGTGAGAGACGAATTCGGCGGCGGCGGTAGATTCGCATTAGAAGCTGGAATTTTGCCACTTTCTGACAGAGGAATGGCTGCTATTGACGAATTCGATAAAATCAGTGAAGAAGATAGACGAACCATGCACCCAGCCATGGAACAACAGCGCTTGGATGTGTCAAAGGGTGGTGTGAAGGCTACCCTCAACACTCGCTGTGCAGTTCTTGCAGCCGCTAACCCGAAAGAAGGCAGATTCACTAAGCGAGGAGCGAATGAGAGCGTCATGCACTCATTCAACGAAACAGGCTTACCACCTCCTCTTGCATCGAGATTCGATATTATCTGGATGTTGCGTGACGAGGTACGAGTCGACGATGATGAGAGAATAGCTAGGCATATTCTGGAGGTCAGAACTCAGGGAGTAAGTGAAACCAAGTTGGACGAAGCCATGGAGTTTGACCTTAGAGAAACAGAGGAAGGAGAGATTTTTGGTACTGGAGTTGATGGTTCTGAACATCTTACTATAGAATTCCTCCGAAAGTACATCGCTTACGCAAAGAGAAATGTCAATCCAGACCTAAGCGATGATGCAAAGGCATTGATTCTAGAGTACTATACAAACGAGAGACAATCTTTCGGGCGAGATCAACAACAATACGCAGAGACAGAAGTAATTCCAATCACCCCTCGAGCTTTGGAGGCCTTAATTCGCTTGACAGAGGCCCACGCTAGAATGCATCTTCGAGAAGTTGCGAGCGCGGATGATGCAAAAATGGCGCTAGCAATTTTCAGACACTGGCGAGAAGAAGCCGGAATTGAAGACGAGTCAGAATTAGCATCCGGTGTATCAGTTAGTCAAAGAAATGCAGGCAATACTGTGAGGTCGATAATCCGAGATTTGTGCAGCGATAAGGGCGTTGCAGAATTAACTGATATTCTGAATCGTAGTGAAACCCGTGGTGTAAACGAATACCAAGTTGAGGAGGTACTTTCGAGAATGTTGCAAGGCGGAGAATTATTCGAGATATCACACGAGCGCTATTCCTTCGCCCGTTGAGCCTATGAGCGATGACTCTCCGCTGGAGAATGTGAGCACAAGCGAGCCGCATGGAGAGGTTGCCAAAGCCTCTGAGTTAGATCCCTCTAGCCTCGGCTTCATGTGTGGTCTGGAAATTCATCAGCAATTGAACACAGGTAAGTTACATTCACGGATGCCAAGTACTCTTTATGAAATGGGAATTGAGGAGATTCCCAACGAATGGAAGCGTGAGGGAAGGAGGCTTAGAGCGGCCGAGGGAGAAGGTGGAAAAGTCGATGTCGCCGCTCGCTTTGAAGCGCGTAGAAATCGTTCCTTCGTATATGTTCAGTCTCCAAATTCCGGCTTGATCGAGTTGGATGAAGCGCCTCCGTTAGCTCATGATGATTCGGCGGTCAAAGCGGCCTTAACAATCAGCGCAATGATGGACGCAAAGCCTGTACCATTTCTTCAAGCGATGAGAAAAACCGTGGTCGATGGCTCGAATACAAGTGGTTTTCAGCGTACCACCTTAATCGCTACAGACGGAACGATCGCAACTCCTTCTGGAGACGTAGGTGTCGATGTTATTTGTCTCGAGGAGGACTCTGCAAGAAAACTCGACACACAATCTACCGATTCTGGTGAGATTGTGATTTACACACTAGACAGGCTTGGAGTTCCGTTAGTTGAGATTGCAACTGCCCCAGAAGTACAAACTCCTGAACATGCGAAGGAAACAGCCCTGGCTCTCGGCACCCTACTTAGAGATACACGAATGGTTCGTCGTGGACTTGGATCAATCCGTCAAGATCTAAACGTCAGTATTGCTTGTGGTGATCGAGTTGAAATCAAAGGATGTCAGGATTTGGATTGGATACCAAGAATCATCCGATTAGAAATGGCACGCCAATTGCATATGTATCGCCTAGCAAATCAACTGAGAGAGGAGGCCGGCCTTCCACCACTTCCCTCAGACCGTAGAGATGATCAAATTCCAGTTGAGAATCGAGTTGCAAAGGCTGTAGAGAATAGAATTCCAATGCAACTTCATGATGTCACCTCAATTTTCGATGATTGCACTTCAACAATGGTGGAGCGTGCCCTCGCCCAAGGCTCGCAGGTAAAGGCAACGATTCTACCCGGATTTGCAGGAAAGATAGGTACGAAGGAGATGGATGATGACGATTCTCAATTACCAAGACTTGGAAGAGAATTAGCAAGTGCGGCAAAATTAGCAGGTGTCGCAGGTATCTTCCATTCGGATGAACTACCTGCCTATGGCATAGATCAGAATCTAGTGGATTCAGTCCATTCAAATCTACAACTCAAAGAAAACGATGCTTTCGTACTATGTGTTGCACCAGAATGGCAAGCGGATTTAGCACTCGAATCAGTAATCAAAAGAGCCCGCCAATCCTATCATCGAATTCCTCAGGAAGTTCGAAACGTCGTAATTCGTAAGGGAGCGCCAGAGGACGGAACAACAACTGCAATGAGACCGCTTCCAGGCGGCGCTCGAATGTATCCCGAAACCGATATCCCAGTAGTCACTCTCGATGAGGAGCGATGGTCTTCGATTAAGGGCGATCTTCCACTTAATCGAGCCCAAAGAACAGAGCGCCTTAGCTCATACAATATTTCAGATAACCAAGTCGAGGCATTGATTGGTGCTGAGTTAGATGACACCTTGGTAATCGCTGTCGAAGGCGAACCTAGTGGAACTCCGGTAATCTCCGCTAAAGCGATGGCATCAGCGCTTCTAGACAACACCCGTCAGGAAATTACCGACGGAACAATATACACAGCAGAAACTCTTCCAATGCCAATTCTAACACTTGCTATTCACGCCTGTGAAGAAGGTATCATCACCCGTGAAGGTCTGGTGCCAATGGCGCGCAGTCTACTGAAAGAAGGACCTAAACCAACAGAAGCAGAATTCTCTGATCGCCTCAAATGGTTCAGTGAAAAAGCGGAGTCAGACGGCTATACACCTGCAGACTCATCCGCGGTGGAAGACGCCGTCGACGAAATTTTAGCGGACCGTGCTGACTTCGTAGCCGAAAGGGGACTCGGCGCAATTGGGCCACTAATGGGGATGGTCATGGGTAAGCTAGGTGGCGCGGCTGATGGCAAAGTTGTTAGTGAAATTTTGAAACGAAAAATCAGTGAAATTATTGATAACTAATATTTCATTTGTAACAGATTATCAACTAACTTCTTAGACCGGATTTACTTCAGAGGTATTCCATGCCTAATCAAATCAAAGCCGCAATGTCACTTACACTTCTAATCGTCCTATCTTCAACCCTTGCTGGTTGTACATCCGATACCGAACCACTGGGGGAGGATGAAATTGGAGAACTAAGTGTTGTGATGACTTTAGATTTTGTAGATCAGGGTAATCAAACTACGAACTTAGCCGACAGACTGACAAATGGCAGCATCACATTTGAACCAATATTAGTCGCACCAAATGTCTCTGCATATAGGGTAATGGAAGCACTGCAACTCAGAGAAAACTTCACTATTGACGTAACTTATTACGTTGGAATGGGCGCTTTTATTCATACAATTGATGGCGTTTCTGGAGCCGATGATTGGTCGACATATTGGGGATTTTACCACGATGGAGAGATGGCCCAAGTTGGGGCATCAAGCTACCTAATTACCAACGATACTCACTTGAGTTGGGTTCTAACACCATCTGCTTAGCCATGTTTAGCAATAATTTCTAGGACATTTGCCCAAGAAATACTATGAGGCGGCTATTAGGAGCCGGCATTATGTACGATTTTCACAACTTCGCCCTTACCCCAGAGCAAGATTTGGTTGTGAATATTGCAATATTGTCATCACTAGTATTTGCTATTCTGAAAGGCGAAAAGAAAATTCAACATTCTAACCCTTTACTTATTCTTGCTTTAGTAACGGCTTTCTGTGTCGCTGGAAGAATACTACTCCAACCATTGCCTAACATTCAACCAGTAACTGTCACAATTATCCTAGTTGGAATATACTACCGTTCTCCATGGGCAATTGCAGTGTCTGGTGTGGTTGCCCTAAGTACCAATCTGATATCCCTTGGACATGGTCCTTGGACTGTTTTCCAATTCATAGGATGGAGTGTTGTTGGTGTAGCGGGTTCAGTTTTTGCTGACAAATTATTGGTTGATGGAAAAATAGCATTGAACAGGCTAATGGTTTTGTCAGTAGTTTCGGCATTTGCCTTTGATTGGATAGTATCTGCAAGTATACTGCTAAACCATGATTTCTCTACTTTTTACCCATATCTGGTGAACGGGCTTCTGTTTGATGTGTTCCACGCTCTCGGTAATGCCGCATTTGTCATCTTACTTGCCAATCCTCTTGGTGATATTATGTCACGGCATAGAACTACCAATAGAGGTCGAGCGGTGAGTCAAGTTGCCACCAACTGATGAAATCACCATGGTCTTAGTGACCCGAGCGGACCTTAAGCTATCCAAAGGTAAGTTGGCAGCGCAGTGTGGTCACGCCGTGATGGAGTGTGCCCTCCGAGCAAAGAAAGAATCACCGCGTTCTCTTGATCGCTACCGCAGAGAGGGAGCGAGAAAGATAGTCTGCAAAGTACCTGATGAAGAATCATTGCGAAAGATACTGGCTCATGCAAAGAAAGCGGGGTTAGTTTGTTATCTGGTCAAAGATGCAGGACATACTGAGATACCCCCAGGAACCGTTACTGTAGTTGGCATAGGGCCAGGACCTAGGTCTGAGATAGACAAGATAACCGGAGACCTACAGCTGGTCGGATGAATATCCGAAACGAAAGGAGCCCCACAGAGCGAGCGCCCTGTGGGGGGTTGAGAATAATCGGCGATGCTGGGAGACCGAAGTCCCCCAGCCCGCCTTACGTATTTCAGAATCTAAATTACTGATTCAGTGTTCAAAGTTGTTCTTCGAGCATTCCGCCGAGCATTGCACCGAG
>DAPQ01000078.1 GCA_002502175.1 Euryarchaeota archaeon UBA19
CCTGACTTACATCTCTTGGGCGCCGTTGGACAACATGTGGTCCGCGGCTAGTAGCGCCGATGGAGGACATTTCGGTGATGAATGCAATTACTTCATGAATGAGAGTTCGGACTTATATTTCGACGATGATGAGGGATTGAAAGGAGCGTTCAAAGCAACTTGCTACCACACCATCGAAATAACAGCCAAGCAGTGGGTTTGGAGTTTTGATTGCGGTACACTCGAAGCAGAATTGTGTGAATCAGGATTTACCGAGGCAGATGGAAGAGCCGTGCCTCATCTCTCTCTACAGGCGGGGAATGCATATCTCGCCTACATGACTTCTGAAGATGTAACTCATGCTCCTTGGTTTGTCTCGTTAGGAGTCAAAGAAGACGTCCTTCCGGGACAAACAACCACTGTTTGGATTCTCGCCGAGGATGTAGAGGACTTCCTACTACTGTGCACTGAATACTGTGGAGATGACCACGCCTACATGATGGCGGGCGTTACTATCCACGCCTGAGGAGTTGAAAGATATGGGGAGAAATATGACAATTTCGCGAAGCATGGTAGCTTTACTCTTAATCTCAATAGCAATGGTCGTATCACCGGCAGTAAACTCCCTACCAACCGGAGTAAATTATGATCAGATTAGTGCTGGTGGATGTAACTGTCACGCCGCTGCTCCAAATGCTGCAGTTATGGTGAATTTGGAAGGTCTTCCTGAAGAATACAATATGTCTGAAACCTATCAAGTTACAATTTCATTCACTGGTGGTCCATCTGCTGAAGGAAATGCAAATCTTGGAGGATTCAACCTATGGGCATCCGGCGGTGAAATTACTCCTCTAGATGCGACTGTTCAATCCAATGGTCCATCCGAGGTTACTCACACTGAAGCAGGTAACGATTACACATCATGGACTGTCGAGTGGATTGCTCCAAGCCATGGGAGAGATGTTGACTTCGTGGTCCACGTCAACTCTGTTAACGGAGATGGAAATGCTGGCCCCGAAGATCAATGGAATAAATTGACTCTGAAGGTTGCAGGATCATTAGGTCCAGGATTAGAAGAAGCTGACCCATACAAGGTATTGGCCACTCTCATCATAATCTCTGGCTTACTTCTCACAATCACAGTTCTGTATGGATTCTACAGAACCAATCCTGATGCATTCGATTGGGAGCATATAGCACCTTGGTTGACCGAGTGGCTAACCAGCACAGACCACAAGAAGATTGGAACTCTATATTTCGTTCAAGGTCTATTCTTCCTTGGAATCGGTGGAATTCTCGCGATGATGATTAGGATTCAACTTGCAGTTCCAGGTAATGACTTCATTTCCCAAGATGAATACAACTCTTTCTTCACACTACACGGAACTACTATGATTTTCCTTGCCGCTATGCCTTTGATTAATGGGTTTGCAAATTGGATGGTACCCCTACAAATTGGAGCACCGGACCTTGCTATGCCAAGATTGAATGCTCTCTCATTCTGGCTTCAACCATTCGCTGCATTACTGATTTTCACCGGTGTATTCACCGGAGAAGGAGCAGATACCGGATGGACAGGATATGCTCCGTACATCGTAACAGAAGGCGCACATACTGGTGTGACAATGTGGGTTGCAGGACAGATAATGCTGGTAGCATCATCTACTCTAACAGGAATTAACTTCCTTACCACAATGGCAGTAATGCGTGCAGAAGGAATGGGTTGGATGCAGATGCCATTGTTCACATGGAGTATTTTGGTTGCTAACCTAATGCTATTCCTTTCAATTCCAGCATTCGGTGTAGGGCTAATTCAAGTCTACCTCGACAGAACTATCTCCACCGCATTCTATGACATATCTGCTGGAGGTGACCCATTACTCTGGAGTCACTTGTTCTGGTACTTCGGACATCCTGAGGTATACGTCGTTATTGTGCCTGCATTCGGTGTTATTTCTGAGGTTCTTGCTACATCCGCAAGACGTTCTATCTTTGGATACCGTTCAATGGTTTACGCAATGGCTGGAATTGGTGTCGTGGCTTTCATCGTTTACGGACACCACATGTTCACCTCCGGAATGTCACCTTCGCTAAGATTCGTAACAATGCTGACAACTATGTTAGTCGCGGTCCCTACTGGCATCAAGATCTTCAATTGGCTGAAAACTATGCACGGAGGTTCGCTTGTCTATCGCACACACACTTTGTGGGCGCTAGGATTCTTGGTTACCTTCACGCTTGGTGGAATATCTGGAATGTTCTTCCCATCCATCGCAATGGACACTCACCTCCACGAGACTTACTTCGTTGTAGCTCACTTCCACTATGTACTGGTAGGAGGAACAGTCTTCGGATTCTTCTCAGCGATTTACTATTGGTATCCAAAGATGACTGGACGAATGCTTGACGAAAGATTGGGGACTCTTCACTTCCTGACTGCATTCGTGACCTACAATGGAATCTTTTGGCCAATGCACAAACTCGGAGTTGTTGGAATGGCAAGAAGACACCACACCTACTTCATCACAACAGATGACTTCACAAATCTACCTGAATGGGCTGCAGAGTGGAATCTTTTCATCTCGGTTAGTGCATTCCTATTCTTCTTCTCTAACTTCATTATGGTTGCTAACATGTTGATTAGTCTGGTCAGAGGAGAAAAGGCTCCAGCTGATCCGTGGGGAGGATGGTCATTTGAGTGGATGACTTCATCACCACCACCAACGCCGTCCTTCGATTGGCACAATCCTCCAGTTCTCAAGGATGCTAACGAGCACATAGCCCATGAGCCTGGAAAGTTAGGACAGTGGTTCAATCGATTGATGGTGCCCGAAAATCACGAGGAGGTGAGCCATTGAGCGGCGATTACCACGATGAACATCATGCACCTCAACCATGGGGTCCACACGATTGGGGGCACGGCGCTCCACACAATTCATTCTCGCCATTATTCATGAGTATGGGAGTTGCAATCTTCCTCTTTGGAATGGCAGAGGCTTGGTCCTATGGAACATACAACCCTGGAAATATTCCTATGATTCTTGTAGGATTACTGGTAGTTGGTTTCTCACTATTCATTTGGTGGAGACAAGATCTATCATTTGACGGTCATTACGAACCTCGAGCAACAGGAACTCCATTCCGTGGCATTCAGATTAGGAAAGTGGGTGTTTGGATATTCCTTATGTCCGAGATGATGGTTTTCACTTCTCTTTTCAGCACCTACATGAGATACCGATTAGGAATCGAAAACTGTGGCACAGTGTTCGAAAGAGGAATGTTCGATCCGGTAACTAACCCGACCGGATGGCAAGAAGGTGTGGTCGTGACTTGCTTCGAGCCAGCAAGCCATCTTATCGCATCCAGCTGGTGGCACATCGCACCTGGTGCAATCAACACCTTTGCTCTGATCATATCTTCATTCACAATTGTTCAGGCACTACGTTATGCAAAGATGGCTGACCTAGACGATGAAGCTAGAAGAAAGAAGGTATCCAGATACTTAGGAGCAACTTGGTTCCTAGCAGTTTTGTTCCTTACTTTGAAAATGGTTGAATGGTTTATCGGATTCTACGTACCAGAGATTAGTCTGATTGGACTACACGAGCATGATATCATATCACTGGTAGATGAGGGCTACACAATTAATGCCGACCACTACCAACATCACTCCTACGTTGATGAAGCAACAGGGGCACATATGGTAGCAGACATACAGGTCTCGGCATCTCTGTTCTACGTGACCACCGGAACTCACGGTGCTCACGTCGCTGGTGGAATCATTGGCTTGACTTACATGACCTACAAGGCATGGCTTGGCGGTTACACTCCAAAGAATGCAGTATCGATTGAGTACTTCGGTCTTTACTGGCACTTTGTGGATTTGATTTGGGTACTAGTATTCCCATTCTTCTATCTTTATTGAGGTGATTAGATATGGCACATTACAAAATATTTGGAAGAGACCCTTACTGGATGAATTTCTACGGATTAATGATTCTAACACTAATCGAAGTGGCTGCTGTTGGATTAGATCTAACAGAATTTGCTGAGAGTTATGGTACTACCGAAAAGGTCGTCACATTGTGGATACTAACCATAATTGCGATTCCAAAATTCATTATGATTGCTGCGATTTTCATGCACTTGTATGGTGATGAGGATTCTGGAATTCTGACTATGACTGCGCTATTCCCTGCCTTCTTCATCATCATCATGGTTCTCTTCGTTGGACTGACACATCCAGATGCCGCATCTGGTCTACCGGATTGGTGCAGACCCGGGAACTATGGGCTTTAATGGGTCCCTGTTCACTACATAGATTCATGAAAAGGAGCCGCTACGGGTTGCCACTGCAGACGTCGCATAGCCTGGTATTGCGCCGGATTTGAAATCCGGTGTCCCTTGGACTCGGGAGTTCAAATCTCTCCGTCTGCGCCACTATTCATTGGGGATTCTTGATGCTCCACGAACAACTAGTTGGTCACTATGGAATTGAAGACTACAAGGTGTAGTCAAACAAGCCTCGCCATCGACATTGATGAATAGAGGAGGACTGTGAGGTTCAGTATCGCTAGGATTACCATCGGAATCTACTGCACCTATTTCGAAAGATGTGCAATCTTCCATGGTAATCTTTCCCCATTTACCGACGTGCTCACCCTTCTCAAGAGGTCCCATGACCGCTAACATTTGCAGTTTGGATAATCCTAAGCCGATAATTAACGAAGCGTGATCTCTCTTTGGATGAGCGCCTGGTGTTACTTTGAACCCGCCACCAAAGGTTTCACACTGGCTAAGGACAAACAATCCCTGAAGTGGAACGGTTTGGGTTTCACCGCCATTGACTCGCATCCATGCTGGCTGAGTTTTCCAACCTAGAATCGCACGAATACCAAGTGCAGTATACTTGGCTTGGCCGCGAATCCAACTAAACTTACCTGCAATTTTCATTCGATTGACTGAGCTAGTAACTCCACCATCGACTTCCAAGAATGACCAACGAACAAGATTTCCTTCTCGATTCGCTTTTCCATTACATGGATGAGGTGGTGGCACCTTGTACTGTGGTAGGTCACTTGCTGCCGGGCCCTCGGCACGAACCGCTCCAACCGAATGGTCGGTTCCATTTGCTAGCAAATCTACCGCGCCTTGGACGTCGAATAGCGGAATTCCTAGGGCGCGGGCGAAATCATTACCACTTCCAATCGGCAAGATACCCATCTTCTTCTTACTACCTCGTAATCCAGAGGCAACCTCGTGAACAGTACCATCTCCTCCTACTGCGACAATCATATCGTGGTCGTCAGATAGTAGGTCGTAAGCTATCTCCATTGCATGGCCAACCCGCTGCGTTTCGTGTATGTCGATTTCAAAACCTGCAGCGGTTAGTGCAGTTTCAAATTCAGGCCAGCTTTTCGATGAAATTCCGTCTCTGGCCTTTGGATTGAGGATGCAGGCTATCCTAGACATATTTGCCTGAGGGCCAGAACTGAACTTGAATCCTCGCGAATGTAGAAGTCAAGTGTAATGGGGTATTCGCGAGGTCTGAGCAGCATGGACGATGAGGCACAATTCATGCGACGAGCGATTGAAATCGCTGAACGTGGAAGGCATCGAGTAATGCCGAATCCGTTAGTTGGTTGTGTCCTAGTAAAGGATGGAAAAATCATCGCCGAGGGTTGGCACGACCACATAGGTGGCCTACATGCAGAACAGATGGCGATTGCAGACGCGGAAGCGAAAGGAGTAGCCACTCAAGGCTCTACAGCCTATGTTACATTGGAGCCGTGTAATCACTTTGGAAGAACTCCTCCATGTACAGAAGCTCTACTTTGGGCGGGAGTGAAGAGAGTAGTAATCGGGGCGGATGATCCGAACCCAACAGTGCGTGGAGATGGTGCTTCAGCACTGGTAAAATCCGATGTAGAGGTAAAATCTGGACTTCTAGCCGAGGAATGTGGTGAACAGATGAGTGAATTCATGCATTGGTGTCAAAATATGCGTCCAGAGGTCTTATTGAAGGCTGCAATCGATGCAAATGGTCGAGTTGATTGTGACCCTAATGAGCCAGCACAGCGATTTTCTTCCCCAGAATCATTAGAGATTGTTCATGCACTTCGTGCAGATTCTATGGCGATTCTAGTTGGTGTTGATACCGTTGTTCGCGACGACCCCTCTTTGACGGTACGGGGACCAGACATAGGTCCACGAAATGCACCAACACGAGTTGTCATTGACCCAAGTGGTAGAATCCCTTCAGACTGTAAATTACTGAATGATGGTAAGGCGCCAACTCTGCTAATTCATGCCGAGCCTTTCAAATTGCCGAATTCTGATGCAGAACACGTAGAACGCGCGATTCTTTCGGCTAGTGAAGGAGAAATTACTATTGCTCGAATTCTAGATTATCTTGGCGATAGAGGAATTCAATCATTGTTGGTAGAAGGGGGACCAAACACTTGGAGGAGATTCCTAGCAGAAGGTCTTGTCGACAGGGCTCACCTTTGCCAATCACCTGTCGAACTAAGTGGTGAGGGGACTGTATTTTCAGAGAATGAATTGAGTTCTGCCGGGTTGAAGCAAATTAGAGAAATTGATGTGAGTGGAGATAGAATTAGTCATTGGAGGCGAGAGGATTAGCCAATCGCCAGAGCAAAATTGGCTGCAAGGCTTTCTTGCCAATCCACTTGTTAAGTCATTCATTGCCTACTCTATATTTCGAGCCTTCTACGGAATGGGCATTCTTATTGTGACCTATTTCATTGCTACCAGCGAGAACAATCCTTGGTGGTATTCACTAGTATTCCTTATGTTCTCGATGGTATTCTCAAGGATTTTATTCCGTTGGATAAAGAATCGGCGAACTACAAAAGAGTCGAGTATTGAGTAGTGTAAATCTCATAGTCCGCTGGCTTCGGATAACTACGTGGACAACGAGGTATTCCTTCTATTGATGTTAGTTGGAGTATTCGCCGGATTTGTAGATAGTGCTGTTGGCGGAGGAGGCTTACTTCGATTACCTGCAGTTTTGTGGGCTGGTCTACCCCCACATGTTGCACTTGGAACAAACAAATTCGCATCAACTGCTGCCGCTGCTGTTGCGAGCGTAAAATATCTAGAAAGCGATATTGTACCGAGAAAAGCCGCCTTTATTGGATGGGTTGTGATGATTGTTTTTTCCATGATTGGCACATACGCTGTATTACTGGTCAAACCAGATGTATTACTGCCGATTGTAATCGTTGTACTGATAGCATTATTCTTCTACGTATTATTCAATCCTAAATTTGGCAAGGAAGAAGATCTCAAGGAAGAAAGAGTGATTCCGGTAACTGTTGGTATGGGAACTGGAATAGGATTCTACGAAGGATTCCTTGGCCCTGGAACCGGAAGTATGCTGATGGCCGGATACATCAAAGGCGCTGGATTTGGTATGGACAGGGCTGCTGCAACAGCCAGAATTCTGAATTTCGGAGGGAATATCGGATCGTATGCAATATTCGCAATAGCTGCATCAGTAAATTACGAAGTTGCGATTCCCTTCGCACTGGCGAACATGATTGGAGGGTATCTAGCACCCGGTTATGTTCTGAAGTATGGTTACGCATTATTGCGACCAATGTTCCTCGTAGTCGCAGCCATCATGATTACAGTTCAGATTGTCAGTTATCTGAATTAGTGGTGGGCGATACAGGATTCGAACCCATGTCCTAGCGTCCGAAGCGCCAGATGATATCCAGACTACACCAATCGCCCGTGCTCTGAGGCGAGCGTCAGCCTTTCTTCAATGCGACGGGTGGGCGACGACGAGCAGACGAGCCAATGAGCGGTGAACTTTGACCGGGGCCATCAATACAACTTTCCAGCCACGGTCAAGCATTTCGTCAGCTACCTTTGACCAAGGTTTACCCATCACGAGATAGTCAATTGGTTCATCTGAATTATCTTTCAAAATCGCAGGGTCTGTAGGAAGAAGGGTGCATAGAGAACCAGAATGGTCAATGGTTCTAGCAGCTGAACAGGCCTTGAGAAATAGTTGGTATCCATCATCTGACTTCCATGCATTGCGCCCATACGGTGGGTCGAAGGCAAAAATTGCTCCACTAATTTTACCCCATACGTCTGGAGTTAGGCCTACACCGGATTCTTGCACATCCCATGTTGCCGAATTACCGCTACAGAGATCATCGGACACCCATTGCAAATTCTCTTCTGTGCCTTTCACCATCTTTGGGTCGAGGTCGCTTGCGAGTACATTCAGTCCTGCTAACATTGCTTCTATTGCGATTCCACCCGTTCCACAGAATGGGTCGATTACCGTCGTAGGTTCTGAATCAGAGCGATGACCAAGTGATATCATCAATCTAGCCAATCTAGGTTCTAAAGAGACTGGTTGGAAGAATGGGCGGTCAGTAGGAGAACGGCCTCCCCAACCTGACCGCTGCCAATTTTTCTGTTTCAACCCCCAGATAATCATAGGTGGAGAGAGGTATAATGGATCGGGATGATTTGGTGGATCTTCTGGACCCGCTAGAAAAACCACGATTTCATTCTCGGGATTCTTCAAATCTACCGGATGTGATTCTCCAAAGACTCCCGCTCCTACATTCTGTGCAATTTCTGAACGGGAAAAATCTGCTAAGGATGAACCGATTACATTGACTCGGACTGCAAAACTGCCTTCTGGAAGATTCTCTTTCGCCCAATCTACGATTCGCTGGATAATATTCTCTGGTTCTACAACTTCACTATGCTCAGCATTGCAAAGTACTTCGTCGACTAATGCAGATCTACTTAGTCGATTGAGCGCTATCTCATCTGTCGAAGTAGTTACTACAACTCTGGGATGAACAAAACCAACAGGGCCTACTAATGCTTCAGCCTCTGAACGGAATAATGCTGGATGCCAGCCGCTTCCAACAAGGGTCAGCCCGCTCAACTTGCTTCCTCCGTCCTTCTCGCCCCCGACTTCAACCCTAAATGCCTCGACGGACAGGATAGGCTAAGCATCGACAGGGGGGAGTGAATCTGGGCTGTAATTTGAGAGACTTAGCCACCGCACATCCCCTCAAATTGAGCGAAATGTCCGGGCAGCGTGTAGCCGTCGACGTTTTCCTTAACGCCTACCAATTCATCACTAGTCTAGTCGGTCAAGATGGAAAGCCACTATCTTTCGACGGAAGGCCTGTTGCC
>DAPQ01000036.1:0-10220 GCA_002502175.1 Euryarchaeota archaeon UBA19
CCAACCGGATTTGCAATCCATATTTGCACGCCTGGGCTTGACAAAAGCACAGGTGTTGAATTTGCCTTGGAACAGAGAGGCATTGACCCATCTAGGGTTATCGCGGTGGGCGATGCAGCTAACGATATTCCAATGTTTGAGTTGTGTGGATTTGCAGTAGCGGTCAACGACGAACATGACGGAGTAGCAGATGCTGCCGATATTATTACGGAACAAAAAGGAACTTCTGGAACAATAGAATTCCTCAAGCAATTTATCCAAGCGGTTGAAATACCCTGAGTGGACGGGAAGTTTGTGTTACGTTGATTCCGATCTGATTATGGAACGAAAACAAGACGACATACTAGACTTGCTAGTTAGGTGCCTTGAGGCATGGCTAACTTGGCTAGAAGAAGACAACAAAAACTTAGCAGCCGAAATGGAAGAGAAGCAGTGGCGTACAGAAAACGAGGCTTACTCTCTCAACGAATATACCTACAACTGGGAGTTCACAGAGAAGTGGGAATAAGTTGGTGCAGGCGGCAGGATTTGAACCTGCGAAGCACTACGCAGAGGATCTTGAGCCCTCCCCCTTTGACCACTCGGGTACACCTGCACAATATCCGAAGCGCAATACCCTCTTGATTCCAGCGGCTCGAACCGCACTCTATGTGGTCTCAGCAGCGAGTCTGACGGAATGGTTGATTTAGCGACTCGGCACGCTCCCATACGAACCGCTTCGGGAGTATGGAGGCAGAGGCTATGAGGTTAAGCAAAAACCAACTACAGGCGGTCGAAAAGGCCCTCTTTGAGGTGGCTCGAAAGCAGAAGTCATCTGCTGGCCCAGTAGAACTCCCATTACCTGACTTCTGGGCTTCTGTAGGCCAATTGACCGCGAGTTTGGAAGCCGAACTCTCTGAGACTGTTCAATCCGAAGGAATGACAGCAAAGGCGCAATTGCAAACTCGTAGACTGGGCAATGTCAGAACATTGGTCACCGACTTAACACGTATCCGCTTGAATGCATTTACCCAGCACGCGGTTTTAGTCAATCTGATGAAAGGTGGAGGGGCTGAGGCTGCAGCAGCCTTGCAACACCTCAGTGTAATAGATTGGGAGAGGCATGACCCTACCGAAAGGGCATACTATCAGAGTCTAGGTCACTTGGTTGACAAATACAAGCACGATGTTGCTTGGAAAGAATTAGTCAACGGAAGTAATGGAGGAACTAGTTCCGCTTCGCCTCCGGCAGCTAGCCCAGACGCTTCGCTAAGCGAGTTCACTGAACCTACTCCTGAACCAGAACTACAATCTCCACCTCCAGCACCTATGGCCGAACCCAACGAAACTTGGGATGATCCCGAATTCGACGAGGAAGATCGGATTCGAGCAATGGATGGGTTTCCTGATCGAGCAACAGGTGCTGACCCTCATCCGCCAGAAGAAATCAGTGTTTCAGAGACCATTGGCGGAGATTTGATGAGAATTAGAATTCTACAAGATTTATCAGATCCAATAATCGCCGAAGATGGTTCGGAGATTACATTGGTCGAAGGCGATGTGGAATCTTGTCCAAGTCTGATTGCAGAGACGCTAATCGCTGCTGGATTGGCCGTTGCTGCGCCACTCTGAAGACGCGCCAATGATTATCCAGCGTCTGTCAACGAAGTTGTACCTGCGGTGCATGCCATGGGTAAGACGATTAGCAAAAATAGAGTCAAAGAATTACGCAAAACATTCGATGCTGACCCCTCAGCGAAATTAGCTCAGAACGCGGTCTCTAACAACGAATTATTGGAAGTGGCTTTGGATAGAGATTTAGTACAACAAATCGATTTTTCATTCTCAATTAAATTAGACAAATGGAAGGTGACTCATCAAAAGAGAAGTGGTCGTTGTTGGCTATTCGCTACACTGAATTTATTTCGGCCAAGCACAATGAAGAAGATGAATGTGAAAAATTTCGAATTCAGTCAAGCTCACATTCACTTTTGGGACAAATTTGAGCGCGCCAACCACTTCTATGAAGCGATTATTGAGACTGCCGAACGACCTGTCGATGACCGCACAATCGGCTTCCTACTAGGTGACCCAATAGGAGATGGGGGGCAATGGAATATGGCCATGAATCTGATCAGAAAGCACGGCCTAGTTCCAAAATCGGCTTATCCTGAATCTCAATCTTCATCCAGTACTCGCTACATGAATGCAAATCTCAAGGACATCTTGAGAACAGGAGCTTGTGAGATTCGCGAAATTCTCGATTCAGGTGGTAGTACTGCAGAGGCTCGTGCGCACAAAGATTCGCGACTTGCAGACATCTGGAGAATTCTTTGCATCCATTTGGGCACTCCGCCAGAAAAGTTCGATTGGCAATGGGAGGACAAAGACGGTAAGTTGCATCGAAAAGGAATAATGACTCCTCAAGAATTCGCTGAAGAGTTCGTCGAAATCGATTGGGAAGACTATGTTTGTATTGTAAACGATCCAAGGAATGACTACTACCAAACCTACACTGTTGACTATCTGCAAAATGTTGCTGGAGGGCCACCAGTGGTCTATCTAAATGTTCCAAGTGAGGAGATGAAAGGCATCACTCAGAGCCTATTGGAGGATGGATTACCCGTTTGGATGGGTTGTGATGTAGGAAAGCAAATGCACCGAAAGAGGGGGCTTTGGGACGCCAAGTTATTCGATTTCGGAGCCCTATACGGCGCTGAATTTGGTATGAATAAAGCCGATCGACTTAGGTATAGCCAGACTATGATGACGCACGCTATGCTGTTTACCGGTGTCGATGTGGTAGATGGAAAACCACGAAGGTGGCGTGTTGAAAATTCATGGGGAGCTGAGCAATCTGGTAGAAAGGGATTCTACACTATGAACGATTCATGGTACGACGAACACATGTTCGAGATTGCATGTCCAAGCAAATATCTCTCTGATGAAATGAAGGCCGGGATGAAGACTGAACCAATCGTGCTTCCAGCTTGGGACCCAATGGGTAGCCTAGCAAAAGACGAAGCGTTCCAGTGACGGAATCAACCTAGGTGCCTTAGAGACAACTCGATTGTAACCGAGTCAGGATAGTCTAGGCGAAGGACTCGACGTAGTGCCTTCTCGTCCTTAGCAGCAGATGTCACAAGTTCCAGAAGTCTCTTGTGAATTCGCATTTCCCAGTGATCCCAGGTTTCAGCGCCTTCACCATCTGGGCTCTTGCGGCATGGAACTACCAATTTGCGAGTTGGTAGGGGAATTGGACCGCGTAGGTCAACGCCTGTCTCGTCACAAATTGCTTTGATTTGCCCACATACCATGTCGACATCTTCGTGGTTTTCACCAGTCAGCTTGATTTTGGTGATTACGGCCATAGTACCCTCTCCGAGTCCTCAGCCTTAGTTACCAAATTCACTTCTTTTCGATCTTCAAGCAAACGCCAGCAGCCACGGTCTTACCCATGTCACGGATAGCGAATCTTGACAACTCAGGGAATGTATCCATTTGCTCAATTGCCATTGGCTTTGTTGGAGCGAATCGAACTAGAGCAGCGTCACCGGTCTTTAGGAACGGTGGGTTTGCTTCCTTAGTCTTGGAATTCTCTAGAAGTTCTACGAATCTAACTGCTACCTGTGCAGTGTGTGCGTGGAATACAGGAGTGTATCCTGCACCAATTGCCTTTGGGATCTCCATAAGTTGGATCTGTCCAACGAATGTCTCATCGTGACGTACGAACATTGGCTCGTTGTCAGAGTAACCTGCTACGTCTCCTCTTCGGATGTCGTTAGCTGCTAGTCCACGAACGTTGAATCCAACGTTGTCACCAGGCTCAGCCTTTGCGTGGCTGGTGTGGTGCATCTCAATGTCCTTTACTTCAGCAGACTTCTGGCTTGGGTTGAATACAACTGTCTTGCCTCTTTCTAGAACACCAGTCTCTACCTTACCGACTGGTACAGTTCCAATTCCGCTAATCTTGTAGACGTCCTGTACAGGTAGTCTTAGTGGCCTGTCGACTGGCTTTGGAGGCATTTGAATTCCATCAATTGCTTCGAATAGGGTTGGACCCTTGTACCAAGGCATGTTGTCAGACTTTGTGAACAGATTCTCTCCATTGAAGGAGGAACAAGGAATCTTTGGTACATCAGCCGGATTAAATCCTGATAGCTTGAGTAGGTTATCTACCTCTGCAACAGTCTGATTGTACTTGTCCTCGGAGTAGTCTACACCACTGATGTCCATCTTATTGACGTTAACAATCAGTTGCTTGACTCCCAGAACCTTTGCTAGGAAAGCGTGTTCACGAGTCTGTGCGTTAACACCGTCGTTAGCCGCACATAGTAGAACAGCGGCGTCAGCCTGGCTGGTTCCTGTGATCATGTTCTTCACGAAGTCACGGTGCCCTGGAGCATCGATGATTGTGAAGTAATAGTTTGGAGTGAAAAGCTCCTTGTGCGCGACATCGATAGTGATACCACGCTCACGCTCTTCCTTCAGACCATCCATAACGTATGCAAGACCGAATCCGGCCTTACCAGCTTCAGATGCTAGTTGTTCGTTCTTGTCGATGATGTGCTGCTCGATATGACCTGTGTCAAGGAGTAGACGTCCGACGGTTGTTGACTTTCCATGATCTACGTGCCCAATGAACACGATGTTTAGGTGCGGCTTGCTCTTATCTTCCCACTGTGAACCCATAATATCCACCTCTAAGTGTGGCCCGCCGACCAATGATGCCTATTTGAATCTCTCCCCATAGGGGAGGCGTCAATTCAACTGAATTAGAGGGTTAATTCTTCGTCGCAGTTCATCGATATTGCAATTCAATTATCAAACTCTTGACCTCTGTGTTGTGCGTTTTCTCATTCTGCAGGTCAACGGTCCAAGTGCCAGGCTCAAATCCTCTTACTGTTGAACCACCAATTACCAGCCAAACACAGCGGTCATCAGATTGACAATCACCGGCGTTTCTGTTATCATCCCCAACGCCGGTAGTGTTAGCGACCTCTTCATCGGTCTCATTGAATATGAATAGGTCGAGTTTGTTCTCAGTATCAACCCCGCCGAATGGTTGGTCACCATCCTCTGCGGGGTAGGTTAGTTTGGTCCTTAGGTATCGAATCTTATTCTGTCCATCATTATCGTAGGTTACCGGGTAATCCCAAGTCATGATTACCGGATCCTGATATCTTCGGTCGATTACGAAGTCAGTCCAAGTCCCTCTGTAGTTAATGTAGAGAGTGGATTCGTCAGAGTCCGTTAGGCCATTGTTGTCTGTAACTGTCAACTTGATGTCCCATGAACCGGCCGGCATATCTTCCAGATTGACGGTTTCTCCGGTTGCATCGACATCATTCTCTGGGTCGCCATCTTCATCGGAGTCGGTGTCTAAGTCCAAATCCCATTCCCAAGAAACTAGATATTCTTCAGCATAACAATCCGAATTATCTGGATTGCACCCTGCCCATGACTCAGAACCATCTAATGTGACTGAGGTTTCTACAGTGATACTTCTGTCATTTTCTTCCTTATCCTCGCACACCCATACTAGTACAAAGGAGCCTGCAGGTGCATCCTCACCATCACAATCATCGTCCTTTGCAGTAGTTATCTCTGCTTTGGGTTCTCTAGCTGAGGAGTCGATTACAGAAATTGTGTCACTAATGGAAGTCTCGTAATTTCCATCGCTTACGGTTAGAGTTACCATATATTCTCCCGCTTGTGAATAGGAGTGACTGGTTGTCAATCCATCCCCGAGGTTTCCATCACCGAAATCCCATGTGAAGGTTAGAGCATCTGCGTCTGGGTCGGAAGAGCCTACTGCGCTGAAGGTAACCGAATCACCAGCACGCACTGACCCATCGGGATCGATGCTCATTTTTGCAGTTGGAGCTCCATTCAAACTGAAGGTCTCCAAACATCCCGCAAATGCTGCGCTGAGCAATAGCAATACGACCATTGGGGCCAATCCACCCGCTCCTCTCATAGTCGGGGGTGTGATGGTGGTCGTCATCAACCCTACGGATTCCCGTAATCACTAGAAATCGAAGAGAGTTTGTTGTCTAGTGCCTTGCAGTAATTCCTTCTCGTTCCAACCAAAGGCTTCGGTAATTCTACCCAGTGCAGTTGCCAATCGCTTAGCGTAGAACTCTGGATCGTACTCCGGAGGTTCTACTCCTAATTCATCGACCATCCAAGCTTGAACTGTCATAGGCGATGTTTTCGCATTGGTGACTATCCAACCTACTTTCATGCCAGGTGTGAATCCAAGTCCCGCCTCTATTCTTTGTCTAGCCGCGCGGACGTAAGGGAGTGAATCTGGGTTCTTGTATGTCTTATGGAAATCTACGGTTCCATCTCTCCTTAGGCTTCCTTTACAAGACCTAGAAATTACTAGGTCAGACGCTTCTACCCGTTTTGCCCTGATATCATCAATTACCGATTTTGACATCTCTACAGCAGACCATTCTTCGTTAGATAGAATCAATTCAAACATCTCTGTCATAGTGCTGGTAAGGAGACGGAATGAATCCGTACGACGGACCTCATAGCCTCGAATCAACATCTCTTCACGAGGCCAAACTACTCGGCCGACATAGCGCTTTTTTGCACCATGTGAAAAGAAGGCCGAGAGTGCGGTCTCAAATTCTAATTCAGCACCTTCTTTAGTAAATCTATCAGCCAGTGAGTTGCCAAAATCTAGAGTATCTTTCCTAGCAGTTTTCCAGTCTTCGTAGACCAATGAGTTCTCCGGCGGTCGATTAATCGGTGAATCTGGCTGAACAGGTGCTTTGACAAAAATTGAGTCTGTGTCCGAATATACAACATCGTGTCCGTCGGTCTCGACATTATTGATTATCGTGCGAATATTGTGTCGAGCCCATTCAGTAATACTCGCGCCCAAATCTGGATGGGTGAAACGGTAGAAGGAGGAGGCGAATACTCCATAGAAAGAATTCATCAGAATCTTCACCGCATATTGTAATTGATCGTGCAAGAAAGCAGCTTCTTCTTGACCAGATTCTCTAGCCTTTTTCAATTCAGATTTGTGATAATCCCGTTGCTCCATCAGTTCGCTCAACAAACGAGGCACCAATCCTCGACGTTCACCTGAAGACACGTATCTTGTCGAGGTCGTAGGAGATACGTTGTGAGAATCTTCTTCGGTTCCATCTCTAACTAGAGTTGTTGAGCAAATATTCTGTGAAATCATAATTGATGGATACATCGACTTGAAGTCGAGCACAGCCACCCATGGATGTATTCCTGGCTCGACTTCGTGGACATAGCCTCCCGCGATTTGGTCGCGGCGGCGTGGACCGGATTGAGTCATTGGAACAGCGATTTTTTCTTTGTCTGCTAGGCGAATAACCAGTGAGTCAATCCATTGACTAGTAGTTCCAGCTGCGGCGGTCTCAACCGTAGTGTTTGCAACCGCCGCTAGGGCTTCTTTACGCTCTACCGATTGTAAGTGACCGAGTATATCGAGTGGAAGATGGGTATCCCTAACACAATATTCCATGACTTCATCGGGTCTCGCAGCCCATTCCTCGTCCATTTTGCTTGCATCAATATCGAGTTTCTGTTTGTCTTCAGCCTCTGGCCACAGCATGTTTGCAACAAAGCGAAGAGATTCTCTCTCGGGACGGAGGGTTTGGCGAACCTGCCACCAAGCATCCATTGGTATTCGACCGGTTAAGCGCCAAACTCGATTTGTGGCTCGGTCTGGACTGAGCCTCTTTGATTCGCTCTCAATCGCCGGAACTCTTCCCCAACCGCATAATGCAGCCTGTTCAAATTTTGATTTTCCTGCATTTTCCTCGGCGCGTTCAACAATCCTAGGTAGATCGAAATTATCGATATTATATCCAGTGATGAAATCTGGATCTTCATCTCGAACAAGTCTAGTCATACCTTCCAGAATCTCTTTTTCTGAACCACGGAACTCATGCTCAGTTCGAGATTCGCCTCGTGCAATTACAACTGCTGCGCAAAGTATTGTATTGTGTTGAACGCTTGTCTCTAGGTCGAATGAAAGGGTGACAAATGGAGTAGGGAATGGGTCTGTGCGAGATAGATCTGCGATATTGCAGGCCACCACCATATCACACGGATATAATCCAGAACCACCGAAGTCGCGAATCTTCTCTGCGGCTTCGACTCTCTTACCATCAAACTCACTGGCTAATTCAGAAGGTGCACGTGGGCCTGCCCACAGAACCTCTCCACCGCTTGCGATATGGGGCCCTAGGTCTAAATCCAACAATAAGCGTTGGACAAATAGAATATCTGCGCTGGAAACTTCCCATTCTGCCTCTAGTCGTTTCCTTAGCCTCGGAACAACATATGGCTGTTCAACTTCTACTCGGTAATGTGGCTTTACTCCATATGGAGTCCACTTGTCGATCGGCTCTGCGATTGATACAACCTCTTCCATCTCCTGAACGATTTCGAGGTGATCTTTCAAATCCCTATCTCTGCCTGCTTTGCCAGAGGGAGCAATCTCTAGGAATGGACTAAGGCCATCCACTAGCAGTACCACGGAATGGCCTTCTCGCGTACGACACCATAATTCAACAACTGTGCGCGGCGATGTAGAAGCCACCGCTTGATAAGATCCGGAGACGATGCAAACCTCTCCATCCCATCGCATTGCGACACCTTGCTCAGAGGGAAATAGAGTCAGCAATCAACCCTTGTGTGGCGGCTTGGAACGGCAGTTTGAGGTGATTTGTTAGAAATTGTTGAAAGCCTAGCGCTCCCGCTCTATTGCAATCGGTGGGCGCATGATGGAGGAGACCGAGTCTGACGGCGAGCCTTCTATTGATTGGGACAGCCTAACTTTCAGCTTCACAGAAACTGATAGGATGTATATTGCAACCTGCAAACTAGGAGAGGAATGGGAACCTGGAATTATGCAGGATTTCCAAGATCTCTCGCTATCACCTGCTGCTGGAGTAATTAACTACGGACAGGGATTATTCGAAGGAATGAAGGCTAGAAGAGCCGAAGACGGTAGAGTTCTACTATTCCGTCCGGAATTGAATGCAAGGCGCGCTCAAGATGGTTGTAAGCGACTAGGTATGCCGGTTGTGCCGGAAGAAATGTTCCTCGACGCTGTTCACTTAGTAGTCCAAGAGAATCTCAGATGGCTACCGCCAACTGGCCGGGGTGAATTATACATCAGACCACTGGTGTTTGGAAGTGGCTCAATCCTTGGAGTAGCGCCTGCACCAGAATACACATTTTTGGTCTACGTGGTTCCGGTTGGACCATACTTCAAAGGAGGATTGAATCCAATTTCACTCAAGGTATCAGACGAATATCATAGAGCCGCACCTGGTGGCTCTGGAGGAGTAAAAGCGATTGGAAACTATGCACCAGGAATGATGCCCTCAAAGAATGCAAAAGCCGATGGATATGCTGAAATTATCTATCTTGATGCCGTCAACCATCGCTATGTCGAAGAAGTTGGAGCGGCCAATTTCTTTTGTATCAAAGACAAGGTACTCTACACTCCAGAATTAACCGGAACTATCCTTCCAGGAATTACTCGCCTGTCTGTCATTGAATTGGCTCGAAGTCTAGGCTACCAAGTTCTCGAGACTAAGGTAGATATCGATTTTGCAATGGATTCCGATGAAGCATTTTGTGCTGGGACCGCTGCTGTAATTTCCCCTATTGGTTCAATCGAACACGGTGGTAGTATCGCAACCTATTGTGACGGAGAAGTTGGTGCCATCACAAAGCAACTCTACGATGCTCTAACTTCAATTCAAGAAGGCCGCGCTACAGACACTTTTGGTTGGACCCCAAGCGTCTAGACCAATCGCTAAACACTTTTGCATCTTCGTCTTTTTTTGTGGAGTCACGTCTCTCTGAAGGGCTGCGTTGCCTACGTGACCTGGTCGCCATGCACAGGCTGCTCCCGGTCCCTTATCTAGGCCGGAATCGTTGAGGTCGTCTATCCGAAGGATATTGACGTCCCGGAGAGGTGGCAAAAGGACTTCGCAATGTCTACCGCCATGATGGAGGAGGCTGGCATCACGGTCAGATCAGCCTAGGCGATCCTAGCGAGGCTCTCTTTGAACAGCGCCAGGTTCACTCGCCTGCTCTCCTTCCTATCCACAATCGGACTTGGGTAGTCCGTACCGATGACGCACCCGGCTTCCTCCTGGACGTGCTGGGGTGCCAGGTGGGGCTCGAAGATGTACTTCGATGGAAAGGAGGCTAGCTCCGGGACCCAG
>DAPQ01000036.1:10621-10747 GCA_002502175.1 Euryarchaeota archaeon UBA19
GGGCAGGGGTTGTACACCCTGTAGTAGGGCATCGAGAAGGGAGCCACGCCCGCCAGCCACAGCCAGTTGCCGTTGTTCAGGGCCCAGTCGGAGTCGACCAATTTCCTCTCGAAGACGTCCCTTCCG
>DAPQ01000080.1 GCA_002502175.1 Euryarchaeota archaeon UBA19
TATTGACATTTCTGAGAATCGCCGTCTCAGTCAATAATGTCGAGTGTTCCATCTCAGAGAATTGCACATGTAACGGTCGCCTATCCTCAGCAATTTCTGATGCAATAGAAGGCCGAACTCTGGCAAGTAATGGATGAGCCCTTTGTGGGTCAGCAGGTATCGCTAGTAAATCGCCAGAGCCGAGAGTCTTCTCTAACTCGAAGAATAAATCGGCAGTTCACCCAAGGTACATCTACCGGACAGAGTTGAATTGAATCAGTATCAGCGACTAATGGATCGGTTAAGGCCTCGATAAGTGCCTCAATAGGTCCAGCATGGGTGACTGCATCCAGCACCCATTCAACATCTAACCCATCTGGCATAACCGCACCATATCTCTCTACATCTTCTGGCTGAGCAACAGCGATTCGAATCGGCTCACAACCTGCTGCTGCCAAAGCCGAAGCGACCCTTGCGATACAGGCTACTCCACCGACCTCAATCAGAGCCTTATCTCGGCCCATTCGGCTACTTCGTCCACCGGCGAGAAGTAGAGATTTCATACACTCACCGTAAATCATCGAGTCTCTGCATAGCGTAGCGAATCTCTTCCATAAGCTCAGCAGCACGAGCCAAGAGAGTCAACCTCTCCTTTCTTCCATCACTCCTCTCGACCCATTGCATCAATTGTCGAATATCCGCAGAGTCGCGTTGAATTGTCCATTCCAGAACCTGCTCTGCAACAGGGTCATCGGATGGTAGCAATCGCTCGCTCATAGACAGCCGGCTACCCAGAAGCGCTTGAACTTGGCTCAACCTGTTACGATACGGGCCTTGATTCGACCTAGTAGCGAGTCGCCCGGAGGGACTGAAACCAATTGTATGGCTTCGGCAACTTCAGAACTAACTCGCTCACCCCTCATAGTTGCGGCATGGATTACCAAAACAGCAAGATGACCATCGATTGTTCGGCCCTTACACCAAGTCAGTAATAGTTCATCAGATGGAATAGATTTACCCGCTCTTAGAACTTCTTCAATAGTCAGTAATAGCGCTTCAGCAGGCTCTTTTCGAGAAATATTTGCAGCAAGCATTGTCCATGAATCAGTTCCCAGACTTTTGTGGTCAAGGTTTGCCAAAAGTAGTGCCGCAAGGGCGATATCTTCTCTACCATGTCTTTTCCATAGACGACGAATCAACTTCACCAGAACCTTCTGCTCACCTCCAGCATTGGTTAGCAACCAAGAGGCAATCCTTCTCAGATTCTCGTCAGGCGTTCCAAGATGGAATGAGTAACCAGCTGCTTCTCCAAAACGATCCGTGCTGGATTTCATGATTAGAGCAGGAACTCCGATTGGATATGCCTCTCGTACAACTTTAGCCAACTTACGCGGTGAAGAATGAACTCGACGAGAGGTTGAATCGAAGTACTCATCAAGAGGGTCTTTGGCCATACCGCGCCCTCAATTCTTGACTCTAAACTCGTCGAAGATGGAACCAATTCTTTCCATTGAATCATCTAATCTCATTCTGATATCTTCTGTTACTGTGCGATGGACCACTTGCTCGAGATTCCTATCCAAACTTCTCGCAATCGCACGATGTTCTGAATCATCGATACCGAATGCGTGTCGCAGGTAAGCAACCAGAATCACTTCTCCTTCAGAGCGATCGGTGTGCAGTAGAAAAGCCTCCAACATCTGTTCGTAAATCCGACGAGTTTCCTCTAGAGCCAAGACTTCGCCTTGACCTATCTCCGTGCCCGAAATTACTGCGTCGTAGACCGCCTTTGGCTCATCCTCATCCAGTCGGAGTGTATGAGACAATTTGACCAACATACGCTTCTCTCCATTGGTCAAGAAACCATCTTGCAAAGCAAGGCTAACCGCCCCTTTGAACACGCCAACCTTGCCAACACTGACCTGAGTCACAATCTCCAACTAATGCCCCCCTCCTTAATCGGTTCGTGGTAATGCCTGTCAAATGAGTAACCTATTGATTCAAAATCCCCAGAGCCCAGATATTGTTGCGATAAAGAAAATCAACACCCCTGCAATCGTCCCATAGGCCATTCCAAGTGTTCGAACAGGGTTTCTTTTGTACAGCATACCCGCACAAATCAAAAATCCAAAATTACTCATGCAAAACAATGTTGTAGGTGTACGATAGCCTGGAGGTTCTGGAGGGCATCTTGATTCCCCAGGAAACCCAAAAAATATGCAACCATTCTCGACTTCATTGTAGTACGACATTATCGAAATCGGAATAATAATTGCAAGCGGAATTGCAAAACCAACTAGGAAAGGGCCTCTGTATTTTATCACCATGAAAACAAACGATCCTAGAATATACAGTGGAACCCCGCAAAAAAATATCAGACTAAAAATTAGGCCAGAGTCTTCCCCAATCCCCGAACCAGCCAAGAAAAATATCATGATGAACGAAGCGATAGCAATCCCAAAAGGAAGAAAATCGGAAGTGTCTAATTTCTCTACTGAATACAACGGCTCAGCCTTTTCAGACTTCAAATG
>DAPQ01000015.1 GCA_002502175.1 Euryarchaeota archaeon UBA19
ACCGTAGCACAACTGAAAGAGGAGTGCAAAAGCCGTGGGCTTTCTGTTGGTGGAAAGAAGACTGATTTAGTGGCTAGACTCGAGGAACACACCATCCCAAATGATGTCCTTGATGCAGAAATAGCCGACGATTCAAGCCCACCTAATGCACGAAGTATTCTAGGTCGAGTGAAACAACTGCCTGTATCGGTTTTGGCTGTGATTGGAATCATGCTAATTGGAACTATGGGAGGAGCAATACTCTACGGCGATGATGTAATCGAATGGATTCAGGGAGAACCAGATTACCAATTAATCGAATTTGATCCGGCGAGTGCTAGAGGATATGCGCAGAGTCTGGTAGATTTAGGACATCCAGAATGGGAGGGTCGAATGTCAGGAACTATCGAGGAACACAACACTGCGGATTTTATCAAAGCCAATTTTACCTCGATGGGGATTCCATCAACCATTGAGGATTTTGATGTCCCAATGTTTGTCATTGATGATGAGCCGGAATTGGGTATATGTCATGCAGGAGATGTAGGCCAAACCCTCCCTGCTTTTGCTTGTGGCGCCACTGATGTCAACGCTGATTTCATCAACTTTGAACACAGAAGTGATTTTGTTTTGCAAGGATATTCCGGCTCTTCCTTCATTCGATATGTCGATGATATAGACGTGGTAGACTTAGGTACAGGAAACGAAAGTGCGGATTGGAACACTGGAGCGGGTTCTGTTGTCCTGGTTCACATGACTGAAGAGACCGAATCCAATACCGACCTATTCAAGAGAGCATCAGAAAACGATGTTGAAGGATTAATCCTGATTAATGAAAGACAGAATTGTGACGAATTGGTTTCCGGAGATTGTATTCCTTACTTCAAATCGGTCGACATCTCTGCGATTGACAACATACCCATAGACATGGGATTCATAATGGTCAGTCAAAGTGTGGGTCAGACAATAATTGACAATGTGATTAATCAGGATGGTAGATTACAATTTATGACCTATGTTGAGAATGCAGGTGAAGCCACTGTCAAAGTTCCTTGTGGAATTATTCAAGGAGAATCTGATTCTTTGATTATAATCGGCGCACACCATGATACTGTATACATGGCTCAAGGTGCTGTAGACGATTCTTCAGGGACCGCAACCGTTCTAGAGATGGCTCGCCAATTCGGATTAATTGAAAGTCAAATGGGCACCCCAAAACACACCATTTACTTCTGTACTTGGGGAGGGGAGGAAGAAGGATTGTTTGGATCTACAGCATGGGTAGATAAACATCGAAATAACCTCTATGAGAATCTTCGCCTATACATCAATTTAGACATGAATCACGTCGATGCCGAAAGAAATTCAGGTGTCACTTTGTTTGGAAACCATAACACAGACGTTAGCCATATCAGTGGTATATCGGAGAAATTCAAACAACAATATCCAGACCTTGCAGACCGATACAATATGCAAGTTCGCAAACTTGATGATACGGACATGCCATACAACTCTGATCACGCTCCATTCGTATACAATATCGATGAAGATGAATCGGATGGAAAACAATACGGCAGAGCTGTAGTTTGCTATGGCTCGGGGTCCCTGGAATATCACACATATCTAGATAATATGGACAGATTCAATGAAGAAAGCCTAGCTGTCTCTGGAATAATATACGGATCATTGGTGTACTACCTCGCCTACGGCGATTGACTTTCAAGATTCTAAGTGCTCAAGAATCGCTTCATAATCTGGTTCTATGCCTGGATTTTCCGCGACCCATGCATATGAGATCTTTCCGGCCTCATCGATAACAAATACCGACCTTTGGGAAGCGGTGTATTCAGGCATTACAAAAGGAATCTCGACCCCATAGGCACGGGTTGCCTGACGATTTGTATCAGATAGTAATGGGAAGTTTATTTCATTGGCATCAGCAAAGGCAGCATTAGCAAAAATACCATCTACAGAAATTCCGAAAACTTCCGCCTCTGCGGCTTCCATACGATTCATAGAATCAGAAACCGTACACATTTCTTTTGTACAGACGCCAGTAAATGCGGCTGGATAAAACAATAAAACTACCCGGTTACCAATAGAGTCGGAAAGTCTAACCATATTTTTGTCAAATGCCATCAATTCGAAGTCCGGTGCCATGTCGCCTACGGATACCATGAGTTGGGGAGGCAATATCGATTTTCAAGGTCGCGGGGCTCTACATTCTATGTGGCGAGTCGATTCCAAGCAAATCGAGACCTGTTTGCAAGGTTCTTGCAGTCAAGTCACACAGTGCCAATCTGCTTAGTTTTGTACTATCTTCTGCGTTTAGAACCGTACAAACCTCATAGAATGAACCGAAAGCTTGCGCGATATTGTGTAATTGAGTTGCTAATTTGTGAGGAGTGTGACTTGAGCAAGCCGAATCAAGGGCTTCGGGGAATTTAATCAATGCCCTAGCCAGCGCTATCTCTCTTTCATGAGTCAAGATAATTTCTGCATTACTAATTGAATTTATATCGATTTCATCCTTCGAAAATATGCTACAAATTCTTGCATGTGCATATTGCAGATATGGAGCAGTGTTTCCATCGAAGGAAAGCATTTTTTCCCATTCAAATGTGTAATTGTTATTTCTATCGGTAGAAAGATCTGCATATTTTATTGCCCCGATTCCTAGCATCTTTGACACCTCTGCTCTTTCATCTTCAGACAGGTTTGGACTTTTCTCGGCAACGATTGCATCCGCTCTTTCAACCGCTTCAATCAATAGATCATTCAGATGGACAGCTCCTCCAGTTCTACTAGCCAACTTCTTGCCGTCAGTACCCATTACCAAACCAAACGGAACATGGATTGCGTTTACTCCTTCATCCATGAATCCAGCATTTCTTGCAACCTCAAAGACCATAGCAAAATGTTGTGCCTGTTCTGCACCTACAACATATAGGAATTCACGACTACCTACATTTTCGATTCTATCCAAAATGCATGCTAAATCACTGGTGGCATAATTGTAGCCACCGTCCGCTTTTTGGATGATTAATGGGAGTGGTTCCCCTTCGCGGTTTTTCCAACCATCTAGATAGACTACTTTCGCGCCATCGCTTTCCTCTAGCAATCCCACTTTCGCAAGTTTTTCGACAACCCCTGGCAATGCCGATTCATACTTTGATTCACCTGCAAGATTGTCGTTGCTAAGTAATATCCCCATTCTTTGGTAAACTTCGTTGAAGTGAATTAATGAGCGATCCACAAGCATCTGCCATAACTCGATGGTTTCAGGTTCGCTAGACTGCATTCTAACTACCCTTGCTCGTGAGCGTGAGGCGAAGTCTGAATCAGAGTCAAATTTCGCCCTAGCATCAGAATAAAACGTACTCAAATCGATATGCTGAGCCTCTGAATCTAGACCCAAGTCGATTAGATGTTCGATGAGCATTCCGAAAGGTGTACCCCAATCTCCAATGTGATTCTCGGGTACAACTGTGTGCCCTTTGTAGCTTAGCATTCGATTTAGGGCATCACCAATCACTGTTGAGCGAAGGTGACCGACGTGCATATGCTTGGCTACATTCGGCGAAGAATAATCGATGACAATGACTCTAGGCTCCTCAGTTAAAACTCTCAATCTATCGTCGGCTAGTGACTCTTGTAATATATCACACAACCAATTGGGGTCCGCTGAAAAATTAAGGAAACCGTTTATCGAACTAACTTGGCAAATCCCTTCAGTTGTTGTCCCTAGATGTTGTAAAATTTCGTCTGCAATCGTATTCGGAGCCTTTCTCAGCACTTTGGAAAGTGAATGACAAGGCAATGCAACATCGGCAAATGTTGAATCTGTAGAACCTGCAAGAAGGTTATTCCAATCAGACTCTTGGACGCCAATTTCGGACATCACCGGACCAAGAAGTGGACGGATTGCGTCTACCAAATCTCGCATATTCTAACCTCAAGTAAGGGAGTACCTCAACAATGCAGCTATTCCTCCAAATGAGGTTTGTAGAGTTGCGCCTTCTTCTGAATCCATAGAAATCAGGCTAACCTTAGCAGAGGTATGTCCGGCTAATTCCGTCAATTCGTCGATTATATCTCTAGTTCTATCTGGATCTTCGCGTACATCTTCCGAGCCACACTTTGGGCATTCGGGTATTTCTGAGCGACTATTTTGGGTAGCCTCCCATTCATGTGAACATGGCTTACAATACCAACCAACTCGCCTCTTCCTTAGACCTTCAGACAATAATAGAGTGTCGACTGCACCTTGGTCTAATGCTGACCGAATCATCATCTCACCGTAAGTTGCTTTGGGATGTGCCTGCATTACTTCGCGAAGAAAATTATCCACTAACTCACGTTCAGCATCCAACTCTATCTGATCCATTAGATTGCCAGCACGCTGAACTAATTCCCTGAGGCCACTTTCATTAGAATATCCCACGTCAAAGAATGGTTCGCGAATCAACTTCTTTACTTCGTGATGGAAGTAATCATTCTTGACTACAAAATCCTTAGTTTGCCCGGGCCCACCGACTATGATTCCTTTGATATCAGCCAAATTAGGGAGCCAATAATTGCAAGCGTGTTCTGTTGCCCTCTTGAAGAAATTATGAGCGGCTTCCTCAATTAGACGCTCAAAACGCTGAGCGGATTGACCTCCTTGGCGGTGTTTTCCCATTATGTTAGATTGCAATTCCTCTTGACAGTGAATTCTTTTTCCACTTGCAATTCCATAAGCTGCCTCTCCTCTATCGATTACAAAGAGACCGTAAGAAGTCCTATCGATGAGCATATCTTCTAATTGGGTTAATTCAAAAGTCGAATCGCAACGATAACGGAAAGAAGTGAAAATTTCTGGTGGATCATCAATTACTACAGTAACCAATCGTGTTTTGTTATTCCCAACAATAACATGACCAACGAAAATAGCGATTCCGTACTCTCCGGCGTTCTTGTATCGATTCAATACTGAAATGGCCGATTCGATAGCGTCCCCTACGTGTTTTCTAGTTAATTTTGACTTGATATTCGCGGCCTGGGCACCTTCTTGGCCAAGTTGCCCGCGAACGTCACTAATTAGACGATCAGGGGGGATGATTACCGTAACCAATTCCGTGCCCATACCTCTCATGTTCTGTAGCTCTTCTAGCGTCTTCTTGGTTCGCAGTCTGCGCTGCTGCATCTCCAAGTCATCTGCCATGGCTAAGCCTCTTGGCGGAAGGCCGCAGTGAGGGGCATTTCAACCCTCTCGCGCGTATCCAGCGAAGGCATTGAAAGGGGCACTCATCCCCGAATGCACGATGGCGACCATAGTACTCGCACTTGGAGGGAGCCTTCTGAGGCCGGAAGTGGAAGAGCGACATGCTTGGTTGGAAGAGTTAGTTTCCATCATCCGAGATAGGGTTTTGGTCGATGATAGAATTGGAATTGTCGTTGGTGGAGGCGCCCCTGCTAGAGAAGGAATTACACTGGCAAGACCCATCATCGACAACGAGGATAGACTAGACCGAATTGGTATTGCGGCAACTCGGCTAAATGCCACCATAGTTAGAGAATCTCTAGCAGATGCTGGAGTTACGGTATCGGGAGCAATCCCGCGTTCAATCAACGAGGCTACAATGTTATTCGATGAAAGACCAGTAGTGGTTATGGGGGGTACTAAACCCGGCCACACTACTGATGCAGTTGCAATTCGTCTAGCAATTGCTAGCGGTGCTGAACGCTGTATTATCTGTACTAATGTAGACAGAGTCTATGACTCTGACCCTCGTGATAATCCAAATGCAAATGGACACGATTCACTGACCCATGAAGAGTTGCAAGAAATTGTAGGGCCTGCAGAGCATACCAAAGCTGGACCATCCGGAGTTGTTGACCCTATGGGGGTTGCAGACGCCACTAAAGCCAATTTGACCCTCTGCATATTAGATGGCAGGGACCATTCTAGAATAAAATCTGCAATAGAAGGAGAATCATTCCACGGAACTATCGTAGAAAGCGAAGAGGAGGAGTAGTTCCGATGGGTAGGAAAGATAGAATCGCTAGAGCCGCTACTCAAACTGCGTCACAAGCAAGGGAAACCGCTGCGCGTGAGAGAGGAAGAAGTAAGCGAACAACCAGTGCCTCTGGAGTTTCTGCTCATAGGCACTGCTCAGTCTGTTGGGCACCAATTCCACTAAAGGCAGAACCGCCGGTGTGTAATGATGCAGAATGTGAATCAACATACGAGAAAAGAGAAGCATCCCGTAAACGTCTAACTCTCATGTTGTACTTATTCCCTGCAATTGCCATTCTACTGGCAATTATGACTGCAATTTAACCCGAAGTATCGTTAGGTTCAACACCAATAAACAAAGAGAGAATGACATGCGGATGGTGCGAGTTCTGGGTGTTCTACCAGGATTTGTCGGATTTGTATGCCTGGTATTGCTAACTGCTAGTTTAGTTGGGATAGAAATTGATTCCACTCGCGTACAGGCTACTACTGTACCATGTTTGGACGATGACGCTGGTGGTTGCCCAGTTGGAATGACTGGGTCTGATTTCCATGTACCTTGGGGTTTCAGTTTGATCGATGTAGAAGTAAACATCGCGTGGGATGAGCCTGAAAAGGCTTGGATAGGAGTTGTCGATGCAAAATACGCCGAAGAAGGAAACTGCCCCCCCGACTCCAATGGATTGACTAGCTGTGAAGCGGAGGATTTCGAATTTGTCGCAGGAGGTCCTGAGGATTCAGATGAGTTCACTTTCTCCCTAAAACCAGGCGACTATCGATTTACAAGTGGAGGAAGAGATGGTGCTAGTCTTGACAATCAATTAGTAACAATTACATCAACGTTCCACATTTCTCAGGTTGGAGAGATTCTCCTTGGTGTGATTGGGATTCTACTGATGATTGGGGCCGTAGAAATGATTTATCCAATTGAACTATTTTGGAAGAAGTATGTCAAATCATGACTCGATTGACTACTCGCTTCGTCGGCTAATTGAAGAACCAGTATTATCTCGACCGTTTGTGGCAGTAACCAAGTGTCGCTCCTGTGGGGCAGAAATTAGAGCTGAAGGGCTTCCTCGATCCTTTGGAGGATACAACATTTACTGCGTGACCTGTGGAGCTCAATTCAGAGTAGATTGAATCAATCAGAAGACTTCTTTCTTCCACGTCTCGGTTTCGGCGCATGCCTCATAGCCGCTTCCCTTCTTGCTTCAATTTCTTCAGGTGAACCCACTGGCTCGATTTCTTCTATTTCTCTATGCCAAGTATCTGGCAAAGCAAGTGGATCCGTTACTTCGTCAGCGGCTATGAATTGGATAAGTTGACCCCGTAAATCATCGATGCCATCTCCAGTAATTGAACTAATTCGCAATACCCCGTTTTCATTAACTTCATGCAAATCGGACTTTGAATACACCTTCAGCAATGGTCGTTCAGCAAGTAATTCTGTAACTTCACCAAGTAGATGTTGTTGATCTTTCAAACTCATACCACTGGATTCAGATGGGTCGATTAAGAATAATACAATGTCTCCTACATTTTCCAATGCCGCAATCGCTTGCATCTCGATTTGATTACGTTCGGTCATTGGCCTATCTAGAAGGCCAGGTGTATCGACCATCTGGTAAATTCGTCTTCTATGCTCAAAATGTCCGACATGTAGGCGCTTAGTTGTAAACGGGTAAGCGGCAACTTCTGGCTCCCCACTAGATAATTCTGTGATTAGAGCAGACTTGCCAACATTTGGAGCCCCTGCGACCACAATACAAGGCTCGGCAGCATCAATCGAAGGCAATTCTCGTAAAATGTTCCGAGCCTCACCTAACCAGAGGATATTATCTCCAATTTGGTGAATAATCGATGACATCCTACCATATGCATGACGTCTTTCTTCATGGAAAGCCTCTATGTTACGGAATTTTAGCATCTTGGATTGAGATTCACCAGCAATTTTTCGTACTCTTTCTGCAGCCCACTGAATCGCGCCAAGATTTTGCCTAAATTCATCAGCTCCCACGGCCGCATCAACCAAGGCTTGGTCAAATTCTGACTGAGCATTGAGGCTAGGCCATTGATCAACCCATTTTAGGAGAGTTTCAGCGATTGTATCACTGGCTGCTTGTACCATTCTAGCCATCTGTTTTCGCACCCTATGGTACTTGTCTGGGTCCTCAACCAAGTCGGATTGCTTTCCAGCACGACGAAACGCCTTGTCTAGAACTTCCTGAGGATACAGAACGGTTGGAATCTTGCGCCATTCAACAGAAGCCACGACCTCTCCTCCAGTCTAGCGGCCGCATCCATACTTCTTCAAACAGCGTGCTTTTCTATGGCGGACTACACGCGACCCTATGACCGGTGAACGGCGCGGTAAGAGAATTGGAGATTTGCCTGCATGGGCAAAGCGATTTGCCGAAGAATATGGCGGAGAGGAATTGGATGGTCGCGGGGATGTTTTCTTCGGCCCTCTAATCGACCGACGTAGTGGCCTCAGGAAGGACGACCTAATCGAATTACTAATCGATGCACGAGCACTAAGAGCAGATGATGATCCTTGGGTTAGAGGTATGTTACTAGCCACTTCCAGAAATGCTGTAGAAATGTTGGACGAATTCGGTCAATATCGCTCTATTGCAAGAGATGTGATAGTGGAAGTACGACTTGTAACACATCTGAGAAAACCATACATTGAGGATGATGAATTACTTACCTTTGAAAAAGAGGACATGCGAAGGCGATCTAATGTTCACGAACAGGCGGAGAGACAAGCCGATGGCGGCTCAGACGATAGTCACTTGTGGGGCTGAAGAATGTCAGACTTAGCAAAGAAAGAATGCATACCCTGCAAGGGAGGTATCCCTCCAATGGGTCTTGAACAAGCCGAAGAAATGATTCGGCAAATTCATTCAGATTGGAAATTAATCGATACACACCACATCGAAAGAGTCTGGATTTTTCCAAATTTTGAGTCTGCTCTTCAATTTGTTAACTCCGCAGGTGCAATTTGCGAAGAACAAGATCATCATGCTGATTTTGAATTAGGTTGGGGCAGGGTCAAGGCGATGATTTGGACTCACAAAATAAACGGACTTACCGAATCTGATTTCTTCCTCGCAGCTAAGTTTGACGAGATTTAAGGTGAAAATATGACGAAGGATTTTCGCCTTCACGCATTTGTTTGTACCAATCAACGCGACCCGCAAAAACCACGAGAATGCTGTGCTGCGAAGAACTCTCTCGATGTGATGACTCGCCTTAAGCGAGCGGCTAAATCCGCTGGAATCAAAGATGTTCGAGTCAATAAATCGGGGTGCTTAGACAAGTGTGAGCAAGGAATTTCTTGTGTAGTCTACCCAGACGGAATTTGGTATACTATACCTGACGATGACCAAGCAATAGCCAAAATTGTAGACCATCTAGCGGGAGGAAATGTCGCTGATGAATTTCTGATGGGCGACTAAATCAAGAGGAAATCATAGCCGAACTGGACGGGTGGCACCACAGGCTTGACACTTTAGCAGAGTTGTTCGATCTTCTTTGATGAATCGGGTATCAGGTGCCTTACACTGTTCACAGAGAATGTATGTTTTGACATATCCAACAATTTTCTCTTTGATTCTTTTTGGCGGAACCCTACCTTTGAGCATAACACGAACTTGCTCTCTAGTGCCTGATGTTCCCAATTCATTGATGAGATATTGATAGACGTGATTTGCATCCCTATCCATCGCATCTACTATAGCGGAAAAATTACGAATTATTGTTTGATTACCCTCAACTAAAATCTCAGGATTAGGCATAGTCCATCGATTTCTTTCGCTGATGTCCGTCGGAATTCTATCCCGTGCTCGGTCGAGCAGAGCATCATATTCGAAGTCACTCATCTGTTCGGGCGAGCAACGTCTCCCTTTTCACCCCACCGGATAGGCTCACGCCTAGGCACTAACCGTCAAAGACCAGTTTAGCAACGGCGGGGTATGGACGAGGTCATCGAGGTCAAGGTGGCAAAGGTCCACGAGGATGCACAGTTACCAACTAGAGGTAGCGCTCACGCAGCGGGTTACGACCTGTATGCTTTGGAAGATACAGATGTTCTATATCGCACTGCAACCTTAGTACGAACTGGCTTACATGTAGCGATTCCAATTGGCTATGAAGGTCAAGTTCGGGCTAGATCATCTCTCGGCAAGAGAGGTTTGATTCCACCACATGGAATCGGTACCATAGATGCCGATTATCGCGGGGAGTTATTTGTCATGATGACATGGATTGGGGAAGGCGATTCTTACACAATATCAAAGGGTGAAAGAATCGCTCAATTACTGATTACTCCAATCCCTCAATCAACCTTCAAAGAAGTGGACTTGGAGGAACTTGGTGAGACTGATCGAGGAGATGGTGGATTCGGTTCTACAGGAAGATTCTGACTATCTTTACACGGTTCGTAGAACCGTGCTTCTACATATTCAACATACGAATCCTTGATACGGGTCGGATGGAGCGGTCCAATTGATGCCACTGAGCATAGACGAGCTTCGCAGAAAGGTCGAAGAATACCACAACAAGGGCCTGAACAGTCAGCAAATAGCAGATGAGTTGTCACTTTCTCAGACCACCATCCAATGGCTTTCCTCCTCAAATGTACCACTTGATGAAGAAACTCCCTCCGATATCAGGGTAGGATGGCGTTCTGTTGCGGTTAAGGCTGCAAGAGTGGAAGCCGTATCATACGTATTCTGTGACATAATCGAAGAAGAAATTGGAGAAGAAGTTGATACGATGGTTGGAATTTCAATTAATGGAATTCCCTTCGCCCAGGCAATTGCTGGGCAGATGGATCTTGAGTTGGCAGTAAGTCGAAGTATTAGCGAATCCGACGCCGGTCATCTATCCGAGGTATTCGCTTATGTTAGTGGAAAGAGAGTTGTCGTTATCGACGATGTTGTTTCTTCTGGAACTACCATGAGAAAGACCGTGCAACATCTTCGTGAATCAGGTGCTGACGTCAAACTCTGTTTGGTTTTAGCAAATAAGACCGAAATGAACGATATTGACGGAGTCCCGTTGAGAGGCCTAGTTAGAGTGGTCACTGTCTGAGGTAGAATCAATGCACTGGGCGGACTTTACCGCTGAAAAACTCAGCAAAGAACGAGGCAATAAGCAAGTTGCATGTTCAGGAATTACACCATCGGGTGAATTCCACATTGGTCACATTAGAGAGATTCTCTCTGCTGAAATGATACACAGAGCCTGTCTCGATAAAGAATTGGATTCCCGGTACATATTCATCGTCGACTCAATGGACCCGCTTCGCCGTGTATACCCCTTCCTTTCGCAAGAATACGAGAAATACATCGGTTGTCCTCTTGCATTCATTCCTGCACCAGATTCAGACGGAAATCCTGACCCTAATGGCCTATCATACGCAGAACATTTCCTCGGGCCATTTTTAGATGCGCTTGCAGAAATTGGAGTGTTTCCTGAAGTAATTATGAATCACGAGACCTACTCGAGCGGTCAATTTGCTGAAAAGATAGATTCTGCTATAGAACAGGCTGAAGAAATTCGAGAAATCATTGAAACCATTTCTGGTAGAGAATTGGATGTTAATTGGTTTCCATACAAACCACTTGGCTCGGATGGTAGTATGGATGGTGTGACTGTTACCGGCTATGAGAAACCATTTGTTCATTGGACAGATAGGCATGGAAAATCGGGTTCTGCAGACATAAGGAAAGCGGAAGGAAAGTTGCCTTGGAGAATAGATTGGGCGGCTCGCTGGGGGATTCACGGAATTACCTGTGAGCCAGCAGGAAAGGACCATGGGGCCGCTGGTGGATCATTTGATACAGGATTACCGATTTGCAAATTATTGGGCTCCGAACCACCCTCAAAGATGGTCTATGAATGGATTCAGGTAAAAGGAGCGGGGCCGATGTCCTCCTCTTCTGGTAATACCGTTGGCCCAATAGAAGCACTGAATTTGGTACCACCTGAAATTCTACGATATCTAATCGCGGGCTCGAAGATGAATCGGCATATCGATTTCAACACCGGTTCAGCACTATTTCAGATGGCGGATGAATACGAGAGATTGGTTTCTGACCCACCAAATCCAGATAATGAAGAGCTTACAAAGAGACAGCGGGTTGCTGCTATAACCCAAAAAAGAGCAATAGAACTAAGCCAGATAAATAGAGGAAGCGACCCTGCTGATTCTCTCGCCGGAGTTACTTTCCGACACTTAGCAATGCTGGCACAAATCAAAACTTCTGATGATGATGTTTGGAATTCACTGAGAAATAGTGGCCACCTTAGTGGTGAGCCAAATTCCGCCTTACAAAACCGATTAGAAAGGATGCGGAACTGGATTGGAAGCATACACTTCCCAGAAGATGCAAGAATCAATATTCAAAAGGAAATTGATGAAAATTCGCGCTCACAATTAAGCTCAGAACAATTATCATTCCTTGAAAAATTGGCTGTTGAACTTAGAGATTCAGAATGGTCCGATGAAGCAATTGGAAACACAATTCGAATGACATCTGCCAACTCGGGAGTCAGTGGAAGAGAGGCCTATATTGCATTGTATTGGGCAATGTTGGGACGAAGTCATGGACCAAAGGCTTCAGCGCTAATTTTTGAAATCGGAAAGAGCGCTGCCATAGAATTGTTCGGCTCATAATTCAGGAGTCATCATTCAATCTCTCAAGAAGGACAGTAGTGCCAATAAAGCCTCCAGCGAAACCTGCACCGAATAAACCCAATTCCAAAATTGAAGAAAAAATTGATTCTAATGAATCAGCAATCCATCCAATAACATCGGAAAAAATTTCCAAAAAACGCCCGAAGTTGATGGTGATTATACCTGAAACTGCCAAGAATCCCAGAAATGATACTTGAGCTAATGCGATAATTCTGATTGCCTTCAACGATATGCTAGCTAAGAATGCTGCAGTCGCACCGAGAAAGAAACCTACTATACCCTTTACTCCGTAGTTAGTGATTAACTCGATTTTTCTCCCTCCTAATTTAGAACCGCTATATCTAGTAACCTTGGTTCTGGCATACCCTCTTTGGCCTCAGCAATAGCTTGTACTTCCATCCGTGCTCCAGCCATCGTTGTCACAAATGGAATGTTAAGTTCAACCGCAAGCCTGCGCATCATATTCCCATCCAATACCGCTCCGCCAGTACTCCTAGGTGTGTTTATGATTAGCTGAATCTTACCCTGGCGCATTAGATCTAATGCATCCGGAGTCAAACCCTCAGCGATACGATAGCAGGTCTGAACATCTATTCCTCCGGAATCTCGGAGGACGTGAGCGGTTCCTCTTGTAGCATAAATTGTGAATCCCATCTCCTCTAATTCTTGAGCCAAAGGAATGACGTCGTGCTTGTCGGCGTTCTTGACAGTGATGTAGACTCCACCATCTGTCGGAACTGGGATTTCAGTTGCCAAGCGCGCTTTCAGATATGCCGCGGCGGCGCGTTTGTGGCTTCCCATCACTTCTCCAGTACTCTTCATTTCTGGACCAGGGGCGGGGTCGAGGCCACGTAATTTGATGAAAGGGAATACCGGTGCTTTGACACAAACTGCCTCACTCTGTGGCTCTGGGAAATCTAGGTCTGCTAATTTTTCACCCATTGTAAGACGGGCAGCAATACGGGCTAGTGGAACTCCGGTTGCCTTGGCTACGAATGGGAATGTTCTCGAGCCACGAGGGTTTACTTCCAAGACATAAAGGGTCTCTCCACGAATGGCGTATTGAATATTGAAACAACCCTTTACTCCGAGTTGAATACCAATCTTTCTTGTCCAATCTTCGACTTGTGCTAATACTTTCTTTGAGACATTTTGTGGAGGTATAAAACAAGTTGAATCCCCTGAGTGAATTCCTGCTTCCTCAAGGTGTTCCATAATCGCTCCAATTAGCACTTCGCTACCGTCACAAACCGCATCGACATCTAATTCGATAGCATTGCCGAGATATTCGTCAACCAACAATGGGCGGTCTGGTGAGAGAAATGCTTCCTCCATATATGCATCCAATTGTCGGTTATTGGAAAGTATCTCCATACCTCGCCCGCCAAGAACGTAAGAAGGACGAATTAAAACTGGATAGCCTATCTCTTGAACTGCTTCCCTAACTCCTTCCGGCGTACTGGCAGTAGCCCCATTAGGCATCCTTAGACCAACACGTGCTGCAAATGCTTCGAAGCGTTCCCTGTCACTAGCTTCATCGACTGCATCCGGAGTTGTCCCCTGCATGGCTAAGTTGAGACCCATTCCTTCGAGGTGAGGAAGTCTACCAGCCAATGGAAGGGCGAGATTGATTGCAGTCTGGCCACCAAATTGTAGTAAAATGCCGTGTGCTTTCTCACGCAGCAATACCTCGGCTGAGTGTTCCAATGTTAGTGGATCGAAGTATAGACGGTCGCTGGTATCGAAATCAGTAGAAACTGTTTCGGGATTGTTGTTGATGATAATCGCTTCATGTCCTAATTCTCTTATCGCCCCAACGGCATGGACACAGCCGTAATCGAATTCTATTCCCTGACCAATTCGAATAGGTCCGCTGCCCACCACAACAATCCGTTGCTTGGTGAATTCATCGATTCCTGGTACGTGATCGATTCCAGTAGGAGCAGAACCTCCCTCGTAAGTAGCGTAGTAATATGGGGTTACAGCGGCAAACTCTGCTGCGCAAGAATCAACCATTCTGAATCTTGGATGAATTCCTAATTCGTGCCTCCTGGCCATTACCGAATCTTCATTCGAATCCTCAGGTAAGGTCTTGAATCCACTAGCTGGGAAGCCAGCGAGTGCATCTGCTATGTGTAAATCTGTGAATCCTGCGCCCTTCCATCGGCGCATCTCTAAAACAGGTATTTCTGATGCGCTCATTCCCAATTCTCCTGCTGCACGTATCTCTGTTTCAAGCGCGGCCATTTTCTCAAATCTGTGCAGGAACCATCGAGTAATACCTCCCGATACATCTCTAACGTCTTCGATTGAATAACCTCGTCTAAATGCCTCAAATAAGGCACCCATCCTTCTATCGGTAGGGACTCTCAACCAATCGATTAAGAGGGCTTCAGGCAATGGTTCACTTGCTCTTTCATCCATGGTCTCCCCACCGGAAGCATCGGCCATTGTGAGTGGCCTAGGGTGAGGTTGGCCATACTCAAGACTAGCCCATGCCTTGAGGAAAGCCTCTTCGAAGCACCGACCTATTGCCATAACCTCACCTGTTGATTTCATTGAGGTACCAATAGTTCGATCTGCGGTTCGGAATTTATCAAAGGGCCATCTAGGAATCTTAACTACACAATAATCCAATGTTGGTTCGAAAGCAGCAGTAGTGCCTTCACCGGTAATTGGGTTAGGTAGTTCATCCAGAGTATAGCCTACAGCGATTAATGCCGCCATTCTAGCGATTGGGTATCCCGTTGCCTTGCTGGCTAGTGCAGAAGACCTTGAGACTCTTGGATTAACCTCGATTACTCGATATTCTCCAGTCGATTGTTCGACTGCAAATTGAACGTTACAACCGCCTTTGATATTCAGCCTTCTAATCAGGCGAAGTGCAGCATCGCGTAACATCTGATGATCTCTGTCTGAAAGTGTCTGCTGAGGGGCAACGACAACCGACTCTCCGGTATGTACACCCATAGGGTCAATATTTTCCATTGTGCAGACAATGATTGCGTTATCTGCACCATCCCTCATAACTTCGTATTCATGCTCTTGCCAACCAAGGATGCTTTCCTCGATTAGTACCTGACCTATTGCAGAATGAAGTATACCTTGGCTAGCTATCTCTACTAATTCGCCCATATTGTGAGCAGTACCACCGCCAAGGCCACCCAAGGTAAAAGCCGGTCGAATCAGAAGTGGGAAACCTCCCAGACTATCGGCGGCTTGCATAACTGCCTCAATCGAATCACAAGCAATAGCCTTGCAAACAGGCAGGTCGATTTCTTCACACACCTGTTTGAATAAATCTCTATCTTCGGCCTCATCAATTGATACTAAGTCGCAACCGATTAATTCAACTTCCAATTCATCTAAACTACCATCGTGGGCAAGGGCAGAAGCGATATTGAGGGCTGTTTGTCCACCCATTCCGGCGAGTAGAGCATCTGGTTTCTCGATTTCTAAAATTCTCTTTACAACCTCCGGCAACAAAGGTTCGATGTAAATTCGATCCGCCATTTCAGGGTCATTTTGAATCGTTGCCGGATTGGAATTAATTAGAATCACTTCGTAACCATCTGCCCTAAGTGCTCTACAAGCCTGACTACCGGAAAAATCGAATTCAGCCGCTTGACCAATACGGATTGGTCCACTACCTAAAATTACGATTCGTTTCAAATCGTCTCTACGAGGCATCAACTATCCCCTCCTGAGGTGGGGATCGGAATTCCTGCTAAATGGTCCGCTACCATACTAGCAAATCTATCGAATAGAGGAGATGCGTCATGTGGACCTGGGCAGGCTTCTGGATGATATTGGATTGTGAAGGCCCTTTTCCCAATCAAGTCTAGACCTTCTACAGTTCTGTCATTAGCATTGACGTATCTAACCTTGAATGGGGCCTCAAGTTCGTTGCCCCCACGGGCTGAACAAGCTCCTGATGGATGAGGGGCAAGCATACCTTTTTCGGGATCCTCGACAGCAAACCCATGATTCTGACTGGTGATATACACTCTTCCAGTTTCAAGGTCCACTACAGGTTGATTTGCCCCTCTGTGTCCGTATCTCAATTTGTAAGTTCGTAGACCTGCTGCGAGCCCCATTAACTGATGGCCGAGACAAATACCCATAACCGGTAAACCGGCTCTAACCGCGGCGGCTAAACTGTCTCTAGCGGTTGTGGCTGCTCCCGAATGTGCTGGATCACCTGGGCCATTTGAAGCGAAGAATGCATCCGGTTTCCATTTCAAAATCTCATCGAAGGTTGTAGTCGCAGGAAACCAAATTACCTCAAATCTTTGGGCCAATTCTCGAAGAATATTGTACTTGACTCCACAATCTATAGCCGCCAAACGAGGAAGCGATTTACCTTCCTCATCAACAGCACCTGGATTGATAATGACCGCCTCATCACATGTCACTTCGGCCACTAAATCCTCAACATCAGGAGGTATCATCTCGTCAAGTCGAACTAGCATTTCTCTTTCTGCTTCAGCCGGACCAAAGATACAGAGAACCGTTCCGTGTTCTCTGACCCGGCGGGTTAATTCCCTTGTGTCTATGTCCTGGATACCTGGGACTCCATGAGCAAATAGAAGATCATGTACACTCCCTACTGCATCTCTGTGATCGGGGACTTCCATCAATTGTCTACAAACAACACCCCTTGGCCAAACTCCCGCAGATTCTGAGGTTCCTGCATGTACCCCATAATTTCCAAGCAGGGGCCATGTAAATGTTAGAACCTGTCCTGCGAAAGATGGGTCGGTTAAACTCTCCTGATAACCAGCCATTCCAGTAGTGAATACTAATTCTCCTTCAGCGATTTTGGGTGCCCCAAATAGTCGCCCTCGATAGCGTGTACCATCAGCTAATAGCAATAATCCATCAGCCCCAGAAAGTGGCTCTGGAGTGTTAGAATCTAACAAAGCGTCCGCCGCATCGGGGAAACTTGGCGGATTGCTAACTCCTGAAACATCAGCGCCGGGAGTGAATCCTCTGCCGGGAGGGTTCTCCGACATCAGCGATGCTGCCTGAAAGAGCCTATTAATCATTGAGAGTGATTTCACTCTTCTTCAAGGCTCATAACCTTCTTTCGATCTAAACTAGGCACTACCTGAATTTCTCCACCTTGAAAGTGCTTAGATTCATCGATTTGACCTATCAAAGATTCGAGGAATACCCCCAATGCAGCCACTTCTGAATGTGGTTGATTACCAATAGAAATGTTGAAGTTTGCTAACCTGAATACTTCACCAGGGACTTTAGTCCCTCCAACTACAATTACCATTGGGCGATTTCTTTCAATTGAGGAAAGAGATTCCCTCCAAGATTCTCCATACATTGTGAGGTGTACTATTTGTCCTGGTTTACCGTCTCCTGCATCTTTGGCGAATCGACGAAGGAAAGACATTGGATTGGCTTCGTATCGACATTCAAACTCGCCTCCAAATCTCTCACTTACTGATCTCCAAGTTTCTATGGCAGATTCATCTTCTTCTCCGGCGAGAATTACTTCATCCGCACCAAATGCTCTAGCAGTCAAACCGAGATGGCTGGTAATGCGCTTGTCACGCTCTCTTCGGTGCCCTAATCTCAGAACTGAGACCCTTCGGTTCGAAGCAGCCATGTGATTACGCAGAAGGGCCGACTTCATCAGCCTGACCCATGTCAGATGACTCACTAAATTCAGGAATTAGGTCGACTGGCATGTTAATCATTTGCAACCTAACCCATTGAAGTAGCCAGGCATCGATAAATAACTTAGCAGAGTAATGAATCATTATTGCCAAAGCAAGAAGTCGTAGGCTGGCGAATGTTGCAGTTTGAGTATCTACGTCGTTTGTAAGTAGGGCGAATCCAAGTGGTTCCAAGATATAGTATACTGCAATTACAACAAGTAGTCCACCTAAATTTGACATTGAAGCGTGTCCTCTTTCTCTCCCAACGCTCCAAACCACGGTTGCGAAGAAGACTACTACAGGAACCATCTTTGCTAACATAGAATAGTCAAAATCACCCAATAATGAATCAGGTACCTCTGCGTTGTTTAGGGCTTCTGAGCCCTTCTGGACGGCTATCCACCAGAATAATCCAGACATCATCAATAATACCCCGGAAAGCCAGCCGCGATTTGTAATCATATCTCGAATTTCATGCCTATCTTTAGGCTGTAAACGCTGTAGAATTGATTCCATTAATTCCAGTGCATCATTGGTTGGAAGTTCTTCCTTTGCAGCGGCTGCAATACCTTGTTGAGAGGTATTTTCAACCCTATTAGAAGGCTCGTCGCCCAAAACCATCGACGGATTGCCGCTCCGTCACATCATAAAGGGTGCGTCTAATGGGAGGTCTGAAATGGCCGACTGGAGACCTATTCTAAATCGCCGAAGCGATGGTTTTCCAAGAATTATGGGGATTCTGAACATAACCCCTGACTCATTTCATGCTGATTCAAGAGTTGATTCAGTTGACGATGCTTTGTCCCGGGCCAAACAAATGGTAGAGGATGGGGCAGATTGGCTAGATATTGGCGGTGAGTCTACAAGACCCGGGGCAGAACCTGTCGGCATAGATGAAGAAATGAAGCGGGTTTTACCAGTAATTAAGGCGGTTAGAAGCGCATTTCCTAATGTTGGAATCTCAATAGATACCAGACGTGCTGCTGTGGCAAAGGCCGCCCTAGATTTAGGAGCAGATATGGTGAATGATGTAAGTTCCTTATCCGACCCAAATATGGCAGATGTGATCATAGAAAACAAATGTCCCGTTTGTATAATGCATATGCAAGGATTACCAGAAAATATGCAAAATAACCCAAGTTACGGTGATGTAGTATCAGAAGTTCGTGAAAGACTTGACATAACTGCCAAAAAGTTAGTTGATTTAGGATTAAATCCAGATATGATTGTCACAGATCCAGGGATAGGATTTGGCAAATTACTTGAGCATAATCTATCATTATTGGCCGCTGGAAAAGAAATTGCCCCTAAACAAGATATGCCATTAATGTGGGGAGTAAGTAGGAAACGAATGTTTGCTGACCTGATTGGTCGGAGAGATAGTGAAGAGAGGTTAGCCGGAAGTTTAGGAATCGCAGCAATGGCTCCATCCAAAGGAGTCGATATCATCAGGGTGCACGATGTGCGTGAGCACGCAGACATGTATGCGGCTATGCTAGCAATCGATTGAGGTGATTTGATGGGGCAGAATATAGTTGATATCGACGATAATTTACGAATCATCGGAACGGCTCACGTTAGTACTGCATCAGTGGAATTAGTTAGAGAACAAATAGAGGAATGGAAACCA
>DAPQ01000067.1 GCA_002502175.1 Euryarchaeota archaeon UBA19
GATGCGCCGGTTGCTTCCAAATCCTTAATCATCAAATCCTTGATTATGTCGGCTGACTTCTTCTTAGGCTTTCGAACAAGCTTTTCTCGAGGTTTCATCTTTGGGTCGATTTTAATTCGAGAGCCATTGTTTAGCTGCTTATCGACAAAGTTTGCCATTGGTGCATGGAATTCTTCCTCACAATCCCAGCAAACAAATGAGAAGTCTCCAGTATCTTCAATCACATTACCGCCTCGAGGATCCATCTCTTCGCCACATTCGGGGCAAGCATACATACACAATTTAGGAGCTATTTTTCGGCGGAAGTCAACAATGTCTTGGGGCGTACCTACCAATTCAAGCATCTCGTGATCCCTAGCCGCCTCTAGACCTCTAGTCTCAAGTTGGTCGCGTAGTTTAGTACGCTGTTCACGCTTGGATTCGTCATCGAATGAATTCTCTAGTTTGACGATGAGTTCGATGGTTTTACCCAAGCGATTCATAACCAATTTCTTCGAACGGAATGCCTCTACTTTAGCTAGGCGTAATTCCTCTTTCTTCTCATTAAGCTCTGAAACGATATCCTTCTGCTCTCGCTTGAAGCGTTGCTCCTCGATTTTGTCGACCTGCTTCTTCTTGTCTTTTGAGAGAACGTCGGCTAGGTAACGTTGCTTTGCAGAGGCTCTTGGTCCAGATTTAACAGCCTCAAGTACCGACTTTGCAATCTCTTTCTTGAGACCGTAGTTATTGCGAAGTTTCTCTTCATCGAGTTTCTTCAGGTCGCCGACTTTGATACCCGAGTCAGCAAGGAGTTGAGCCGTATTTTCATCAATTCCTCTACGCAAAAGCGCGAGATATGTGTCCTTCTTGGCCATCTAACCAACTCCCTCCCCAGCAGCTTCTACACACGCTGCGCTATTGTCCCGGACCCTACTGTGGGCTTTGAAGGCGTGGTTCACTTGTTCTCAGTAAGTTCACGACTGAGTAATTTGGCTGATTAGGGAGACCCAATCCTCGGAAGTTAGATTCTCGGGGCGGAGATCGAGAGTTTCGCTAGGTATTGACTTGGATGCTGTTTCCCAGCGAGAACGATGCCACCCAGATATTCTATTGAGGCGTTTAGGTGGTTTTTTGAGAGATGTCCTCAATTTTCGACGCCTGTTGGCAAAACATTCCGTGATTACCATTCTGAAAAGTCGGTTGTCAATCAATTGCGTCATTTCGCGATTAACAGGAATGAGATTTGTCAAACGTGAATGGACTCTTGGTGACGGACTGAATGAATGAGGTGCAACCTTTGAGTCCAATTCAACATCAAAATCGAGCCAAAGGGAGTGACCTAAGGGTCCACGTGTTGCATACCCTTTGTTCATCGCCATCCGTTCAGCAAATTCTTCCTGAACGAGTAATGAAATCCCTTTGAGTTGGGAACTAGAGTGGTACTTCTGGATTCTCTCTAACACCGGACTAGATATCTGGTATGGGAGATTGGACACGATGTGAGTAATTTCTTCTGGCCAATCGGTTTCTAGCGCATCTGCGTGGATTACTTGCAATTTACCATCTGCGCCGTTGAAAACTCTAGCGAGGTGCGATGTGGCTTCTCGATCTAATTCAATAGCAGTTACTTTTGCTCCGGTTCGCAATAATTCCAATGTCAAGGAACCGGGACCTGGGCCAATCTCCAAAACATGACTATGCTCGTTAATTGGATGGTTCTTTGAAGCGATTTCTACAGCCCTAGCAATAACCGCTTCGTCAAGTAGAAAATGTTGACCAAGAGAACGATCTGGGGTGATTCGGTCACGTAGCAATTCTACTAGCAATCTGACGTTGAGGTCGTCCATGCGCCCACCTCGATTAGGCGCCGACTCTAACCAGTAAATCTAGCAGGCATGGAACTTCTCCTGGGTTTTCCATTTCACTAACATATCTCTCTGCTAGCAATTCGACTGCGTCAATATCCAGTTTTTGACTAACTTCATCCAAGTCTACCCAGCCATTCAGTCCACGTATTTCCACCCAAGACCTAGCTGTTGAACTACCAACTCCAGGGAGTAATTGGAAGGCGTGAACCTTGAGTGAAATATTGTTGGCCCGATTATAGAAGCCCAAATGTGGATCTGGGTTCACTTTGATTGATTCAGCAACCGATTCTTGTAATGCCGAATTTGCATCCCCTGAGAGATCTTGGAAGCGTAATGGAGACAATGGTCCGGACTTACCTGATTCGAGAGCGAAATAATCACCGGATTTAGCGGTAAAACCATCGTTCAATCTTGCCCGAACGATGTGGAGGCCTGGTTCGGAAATAGCATGTATTTCCATTCCTACTGGTCTTCTTTCCATTGCATCAAGAACACGAACATGAGTTTCAGATGCAAATGGACCATCGGCTGCGTCGCCGTCTACATTGCCCTTCGGCTGCATATTCCTCAGTCCTTGAGAGTCGGTTATCCCTCATGAATGGATGTGTTCCGTATGATTTGGCAAAATTATAGCAAAATACTGACTTTCGTCAAAAAGTAGAGTCTTAGACTCAAAGAATGTGTTGTCTGACGATGGTGATGATTTCTTCTACCTCGTCTGTGTCCATTGCGATTCTCTTGGAAGCGATGATGACTCGAACATCCTCGACCTTCATTGGAGCAAGTTCGGCAATCTTTGCACAAACTTCTGGATGTTGGCCCAATTTCTCATTCTTTGCGAGATCTCCGAATAGGTTAGTGAATACTTCAGGACTTGTCTTTAATCCGCCTCGATTCTCACTAGCTGCCCATTCAGCATGTTGTAGAGCGACCTTCTGTTCGTATGATAACTCACCACGGCGTTCTCGTGCATCCAATAGTAAATCACGTACTGTAGCGAAATCGACAAAATCTCTCTTGCTCATGTAAATCACTCCAATGGATGTAGGTGCTCTGGGCGGGCTATGACTGTCTTTGCCATATTCTTGTCGTGAAGAGCAACTACCCATGCTCGGCCTTGCTTGGCTTCGATTACCCCGGTTGCGCCTTGGAATCTGCGGTGAGGCATACCCTTTTGCTGGGAGCCATTAAGCACGACTGCGACTCTATCACCAATTTCGTATTGGTGCATGACTCGAGCGATATCTATTCTACCACGCTGGGTTTTGGACCGGCGTAGAATACTGCGAGTTCCTTGACGAGTACCGTGACTTCTGCGCATGATTTTTCACCCATCGACCATAGGTCGTGCGAGCGGTCGACCTGCCGCCCATTCTTAAGCCCATCTGAGCCCTTCGGGCTTCAGTCAGCGTGGATATCCTCAACATCCAGCCAAATTACTTCACAGGGACTCTCCAAAACTCCTGCTACTGATGGAACTGTTCTACCTTCGTCGGAATGTACCAACTCTTTGACATATGTTCCAGCCTCGCAGCGCACCGAAAATTGTACTTCATTGTCTTCGACTACTACATTGTCGATTGACACAACCTTACGCTTGCGATTTTTGTCCGCTCTGCGGTGAGATACTCTCTTGGGTGTCTTTTGTTCCAGAGTGACCCCCGATAGATTAGAGATTGATTCAACGATGAACGACTCTTCAGGCGGCTCTTCAACCGAGAATCGGATGGTGTAGGACTTCTCTGCTCGAGTTTCTTTTATTCGACTAACTTCACTACGGTTTGTCCAACGTAAATCGCTAATTTCGATTTTCCCAGATGCGTTTGAGTTGACTACTTCCATGACTTCCTCCAAGTCGGTTCGACGGACCTTTGGACGCTTTACTTCTAGGACAAAGGGACGGCCTCTTCCTAAACAGCGCACATCGATGTCTTCTCGACCCATTCCGTGGAATGAGGTATCCTCTGCAGACAATACTAGTCGGAATGGTTCTCCGATTAGATCCTGCACAGAATCGGGGTATTGGAGTCCTGTTCCCTCACAGGCTTCACAGCCCTCTGCACGGCCGCGACAAGCGCGACAAGGCCAGCGAGTCTGTGGTATTCCTCTGTCCAATTTTCTGTAGCGGCCGTAGATGAATACCGGACGAATATCAACATCAACCCTGAGGGTTAAGCAATCGATTAAAATCATCAAATCCGGTCTCTCTTTAACGAATTCAACACCATCCATCCGGGCAGAAACTCCAGTCTGTACAGCTTCCGAAAATGCCGCCTTCAGAGGTCTAGAACCCGGTGCTGCATGACGGGTACGAATTCTGTCCTCTTCCTGGATTAGATCCTTAGGGACGTGGACTCCAACTTGTAATGAGCCATGATCGAGTTCGCCGGTTTGTTCGACTATTCTCTCAACGATATTGTCTACATCTTCGAAGAGGTTCTCGCAAAGTGGACATAGTTCGGGCGCCTCGAATGCTTCCAATTCCTTGTCTCTAGCAAAGGCCTCAGCGCGAAGTGAGGCACCCCCCTTTTCTCCGATTTCTTCAGTTCGCCGCCCGCCGACTCGGTGCAAGCAGTGGTTACAGGTACCGAGTCGAATCATGTGGGCAATACCTAGTGGAGCTGGACAAGGTGGGGAATCCCAGTCCAAAGTTTGTCCATTGGTTTCGAAATCGTCACCATCGAACCATTCCTCTTCTTCCTCTTCATCGTCTTCAACCTCAACTAGGTCATCCCAAGGGTCTTCTGCGGCAGCATAACCAGCCGTCGCGTAGAGTTGCCACTCCTCTTCTTCAGGCGTGGTCTCATCGGCCTCTGGCTCATCTGGGTTCATTGAATCACCCACCGCAGCGAGGGAGGGAATCCCACATTGCGGTGATTTGCGGAATCAAGGGTTACCTTTGAGCGCTTCTATCCAATTAAGGTACCTTTTTCTTCACATACACCACGTAGTAAAGGAAAGGAGAAAATACCACTAGAACAGCCACTAGGCCATGAAAATCGTAAGCCATAGCGGCCTACCAATTCCGCTTTTGGCTTGTCCAAGCGGAATCTCATGACCTCCTCACGGAATTCAATGATTCTCTGTTCGTTTTCTTGTCTAGGTCCACACTTGGCGCAAGGACAAGCCAACCTAATTTCGAGATAATCTACTCGGAATGATTGACCATCAGCAAACCGCATTACACAGTCTTCCTTTCCCCTCTCAAGGTCGGTCAACGAATCGGATGCATCCATGTGGTTCAACCAGCCGTCAAGCCCCAACCGCTTCAACCTGCTGAGTCTCCTTGCTCCTCGTTCGGGCCATAGCCCCAAGCATTGCAGGAGTAACTACGAGGCTGGCGAATAAGGAAAGCCCTATCATTGCGGCACAGAACAAACCGAAGCTCGCAAAGAATCCCATTGCAGAGCGTGTAATGATTAGGAATCCTGTTACATCAGAGACTGCTGATCCAAACAATGCAAGGCCTGCAGCTCCACCAATGGCCTTGATGCTGGTCTCTACATCTGCCCCTGTTGCGCGTTCCTCTCGATATCTCTCAACCACGTGAATAACGTAGTCTATTCCTACACCCAGACTCATCGCGGCTATTGCGACTGTAACCATGTTCAATCCGTATCCTGCTGCCGCGATTATAGCGTACAGCCAGATTATGACAATTACAATTGGAATCGTTGTAAAGATTGCAGTCGATAGCGACCTTGTCCCCCAATATCCAGCACCTATCACCAATAGAATTGCAATGGCAATTGCAAGATTTACGCTAACTGTCAGATATACATATCCGGTAATTGCAAAAATGACCGGCGAGGATACAGCAAGATCTCTCAGAGAATAATCATCAAACCCATATTCGACCTTCCGGAATCCCCACCATAGAGTGATTAAGCAAAATAGAACTCCTAACACTAATGTCCCTTGAAGTTGATTCTGCATGCTATTGGCAGCGACAAAACGAGTTACTGGATCACCGGTAGC